>NZ_PDYO01000017.1:0-61679 GCF_002743065.1 Sporosarcina sp. P16b
ATCTCGACGTCGCACATGTTGTCATTAATTATCTGAATGAGAAAACTGGAAAGCAATTTAAAGCCCAGTCTACAGCAACCAAGAAGTTCATCAATGGCAGGATGAAGGAAGGCTATACACAAGAGGACTTCATGAAAGTCGTCGATCTCAAAGTATCCGAGTGGATCCACCATGCTGAATTCAACCGCTTCTTGCGGCCATCGACGTTATTTAACGCAACCAACTTCGAAAACTATGTCAATGAACTAGCTGCGGTACAGAAGCCGAAAAAGCGTATGCTCGCTCTGCCAGTGCTAGATTTCAATAAAGGGGATGAACACGTATGAATAGTGAACTAATGGAAAAAAGTCTTCTCGGTACGATGATGAAGGAAAATTATTTGGTTCTGGACAGCGGGATTCAAACCGCATTCTTTGAGACACAGCTGCACAAAAATATTTATCTAACCATGAAAGAATTAGCCAACAACGGACGCCCAATTGACTTCATCACATTGCTGACGACACGCGAACCGGCAGAACTCGGTGGTGCCAATTATGTTTCGGAACTACGTCGTTTTGCCAATCCCACACACTTTGACGAGTATTTAGAAATCATCATTTCCAAGTGGAAGAAACTTGAGACAGCGAGAATCCTACAGTTGGCACAGAACGAACAATGGGAGAACAGTGAGATTGTCAAAGCGTTAGAAGAGTTAGATACCGATCATAGATCAGATGAATTATTGTTACTTGACGATTACCTCGTGAGTCAGTACGAACGCCCTTTCATCCAAGGACCGGACATGACAGGAATTAGCACAGGCTTACAGCCGATGGATTATCTGTTAAACGGATTCCAAGACAGTGAATTTATCGTCATCGCCGCTAGACCTTCCATGGGAAAGACGGATACACTCAATCATCTCGCGCTAACTGCCGGATTAAACGATCATTTACCGATCGTCTTTTCTCTCGAAATGAGCCGTAACACGATGACCGACCGTCTAATATCTACAGCGGGTGGATACAGTCGATTAAAGATGCGCAATCCATATAAACATTTTGATAACACACAGAAGAATACATGGATGACAGCGCTCGATCATTTGCAAAGCGCTAAAATCCGTATCGACGACAGAAGCGGAATAAAAGTGAGTCAAATAAAAGCAACTGCCCGCAGAGTCATTAAAGCACAACCGGACAAGCGACCGATTATTTTCATTGATTACTTGCAAATCATCCGACCGGAGGAAAGAACGAATAACCAAAACCAGGCAATTGGCCAAATTAGCGCAGATTTAAAAGCGATGGCAAAAGAATTTAACTGCCCCGTTGTCGTCCTATCTCAGCTTTCCAGAGCAGTCGAACAACGACAGGACAAACAACCGATGATGAGCGACCTACGAGACTCCGGCAACATCGAACAAGACGCCGATGTCGTGTGCTTCCTCTTTAGAGACGATTACTACAATCAAGAATCGGAACTCCAGAATCATCTCGAAATCACAGTGGCCAAGCACCGTAACGGCCCAGTCGGTGGCTTCACTGTCTACTACAACAAAGACAACGGTCGACTCGCTGCAATGACTTGAACCGTTCTACATATTTTGGCCCAAAAAAGGAGGGTGTACCTATGATTACAGTTGAAGAATTATTTGATTACGCAGTAGATACCGATATGTCATTAACCGCCCACAGCATTTTCTGGGCAATCACGAATCATAAAATCCGAATGGACGAAGATTGCGAGAAACTAAAAGAGATCGAGTTCGACCAGGAAGCCATCCAGCAGTCGATGAAAAAGAACACGTTACGTATTGGTGAAATTAAGCTCTTTGTGGTGAAAAGTACACAACCAAATTGGTATGCATTTTACCTTGGCAAGAAAGAGGCAGACGCGTATCGATTACATAGCGAAACGTTTCGTGAGACCGGTGTGAAGGTCACGCACGCTGATCGGTTGATGCCGAATTTATTAACATTTGCGGAATCGGGAAGAGAAGAAAGTTTGTACGAGTACCGAAAAAGAGTCATGCAGTTTCCAGTGTATGTCGGGCATGTAGAGGCAGGGAAGCGTGTGGTGCATCGTGTGTTATAAGAGAGTGAAAGGTAGATGTGAACATCGCGGATATAGCGTGGATGGATGAAGAGCGAGGGTAGTAAAGCGGTTCGAGAGTGGTTTAAAGTGCCCACCGTACGTAGTGTCCGTTCTGTATTTCACAAGTAATGGTGATCCAGCTATCTCTAAAGGAGAAGATAAGCTGGATCACTATATAATTTATTGCCAAGTACTAAGCGAATTCATTTTAAGGGCTTTCAGGTTCAGGACTCTTTTTTAACTTATTCTTTCGAAAGGCATATACGATAACTAGTAAAAGAGGCAAGAAAAGTCCAATGAAGAGAGAAAAGTATATTTCAGTCGATTGTTGTATTTCTTTTTGGTAGACGACGTTCGGATAGAGCACAAGGGAGACGATTACAGCAATCATTCCTAACGGCAAGGTTAAGGGGCGGTAGTCTTTCAAATGTAAAATTTGCGCGATCCCTAAAACAGTAGCGTAAAAATAAAGTACCGTTTTAAAATAGAGGGCGATGAACCAAAGGAAACCCATTAATCCTTCAATACGCTGTATAAAATCTCCAATATTGATTCTTTTAGCCAATTCATAGCCTGGATAAATCTCTCTCGCTGTATCCTCAGCACCTAATACCGAAACACTCAAAAAAGAAAGAATGATGATCATGATTCCGCCTATTACGTTTCCAATGAAAAAAGACTTTCTAGCTTGTTTCATTTCGTTCATAAGAGCGGGGAAAATCATTAATAACACAATCGCATTGACAAAAGATGAAGCGACAAAATATATACTGGATTGAACGAGCGTTATTGTCCCTTCCACAAAGAAGGGCTCTAAATTTTCAAATTTGATGTGAGATGAAATGCACACCACCAAAATGAGGAAAAGGACAAAGAAAACGACAATGAAAATTTCTGCAGAACGCGCAATGGTTTCCAATCCGAGCCGGACTGCCATCACGACAATTCCCATCATGAGAATATTGAGGGCCACCATGGGAGTAGTAGGCAACATATTGGTTGTGATAAATGTCGCGGAATAATATAAAAGGCTAGACGTGTAAAGTGCTGCCATGGATACAAATAATACGGAAACCGCTTTCCCTATCCATTTACCAAAAATCTTTTCATTGAGTTGAATATAGGTTAGGTGAGGGAACCACTGAGCTATAGTCGTGAATAGCCATATGACCAATAAGCCGATTCCTGTACCAATTATTGCGGCAATCCATGCGTCTTGCTTCACTTCCGCAGCTAAAACGGACGGGACAATTAAAATGCCTGTACCTATTGTAAAGAAAATAACCAACACTAGAAATTGGTACGGATTAATTTTAACATTTTCTATCATTTCATATCCTACCTTTCTCTTTGCGTGGTTATTCAGTATAGTAAAGGAGCCATTAGATCAGTAAGCAGTGTAAACAAAAAAGTGAGTAATTCCATTGGGGATGGAAGAGTTTTTCCGAATCCTAGTACCATGCCTAGCGATACTCCAATCGTAAGAAGAATGGAAAACACAAGCAATTCTTTTTTGTGTTTTTTATCCAAGAGAGAAGGGACTTCAAACCACGCAATGGCAGCTGCTATCAAAAGTATTCCTATACTTTTTATCATGATGAGTTAGTCCTCTATCTTTTCTAAGAAAGAATTATTTACTGTACCGGTCCGACGTATTTTTAGATCAATCTGCGTATTGACGGTTACTTCAGAAAACTTTTCATCCCAATGATCTTTCATCTTTTCCCACTCTATCGGATTGGATCGATAGATGGCTTCACCAAACCCGAAAATATCGGATGCATATTGAGTTTTTACTGTATTTACTGTCTGATGAATAACTTCTTCCACTTCTTTTTTATAAACTTTCTCTAACTCGTCAATGGTCTCGGGTTTCGTTAGGTCAATTGGACATTGAACTTCTCCTAAATCGCCTTCTGCTTGAATTTTAATATTCACTTCAGGTTCTCCTTTGTTGATAGCACCTGTGACTTTGGAATGGAAGTGAAGAATGTTTAAAGTGATTTCCCCCTTTTTGGGACAAGGAATAGCTGTTACGGTTGATTTTACGGAGTTGGTGATGTCCGCGTATCCTCTGCTATCCTCTTCATTTAACCAGCCGACAAGCCGATCTCCTTTAAAGACAGCTAAATGATCATATTTTATTTCGGCAGACGAAGTGATCGTTTCCACATTCTGTTTGCTTGAACCTATTTCTTTGTCTCCTATTATTTCAATTCCTGTTAATACAGCTTCCTTTCCGTCAGTTAACAGATCTTTAATTAGCTCATCCAATATAATGCCTTTTGTTCCGGCCCAGTTTCTTTCTGACACTTGAAGAGAGTTATACATTTTAGTGGCTGGAATACTTTCTATTGGTGTATTCACATTCAATACTTCGGACGCGGTAGTATTCTTCGCAACTACTACATAGAAGTCCGGTCGAAGCTCCCAATCCCTTGAAAGTAAATCTAATGATTCAGCTATTCCTTCTTTAGCTAGATCCTCACTGAGGACCAGTATAAGAAGATGACCGGGATAAATTTTTCGAGGAGAAACCTTTGTCATTTTTCGAAAAGCCTCAAATATCGATTCTCCACTTTCTTGAAAGAGAGTAACTGCTGAACGCCCCTGACTATTTGTTTTCATAGATACCTCTGCGGGTACGACCACTTGAGCGGTGACTACGTATTGATCATCTGACTTGTCGATCCCAATTGCCATTGCGATGCCGAGCTCATTTAACTCCCTCCGATCCCAACAACCCGAGAGAAACAGGGTGAGAATTAAGAGTACCAATAGGCTTTTTTTCATCAATTACTCCCTCGTTTCATCATTTTTTGGTGGTTGTGGTTTTGCAGAAGCTGGATCTTGTTGCCTCACCACATTGGTTTGATTGATTAGGCGTGGTCTAGTAAACATTTTCCATATAGGTACAACAATCAACGTATCTTTTTGATCGGAAACATTAAATGGTGCGAATGGTGCCATATACGGTATACCAAAAGAACGTAAACTGCATAAATGGAGAATCATAGCGACGAAACCTATGGCAAGGCCGTATAAACCAAACGATGCAGCCAACCCCATAAATCCAAAACGTAGTATTCTTACCGAAATCGCCATGTTGTAAGTAGGCGAAACGAAACTAGATATGGCGGTTATGGAAACGACGATTACCATGGCGGCAGAAATAATGCCGGCTTCAACTGCCGCGGTCCCAATTACAAATGCGCCTACAATCGACATGGCTGAACCGATAGAGCGGGGCATTCGTATGCCTGCTTCCCTCAATATTTCAAAAGTGACTTCCATAATGACGGCTTCAATAAATGCCGGAAATGGAACACCTTCTCGTTGGGCTGTTAGGCTAATGAGCAATGCAGGGGGTAACATGGATTGATGAAAAGTCGTGATAGCAACAAATAATGCGGGTGCAAGCAACGCAATCACAAATGCAAAAAAGCGAAGAAGTCGAATCAGACTCCCAATACCTGTATGCACATAGTAATCTTCAGGAGATTGAAAAAATTGGACGAATAGTGCCGGAACAATCAGCACAAATGGTGTTCCATCTACTAAAATGGCTATACGTCCTTCAAGAAGTGCCGCAGCTACTATGTCCGGACGTTCTGTATTGAAAACAGTAGGAAAAGGGGAATACGTTGAATCTTCAATGAATCCCTCGATATTCCCACTTTCAAGAATCCCATCAATATCTATTCGATCCAAACGTAAACGGACTTCATTGACAATCTTGTCATTTGCAATGCCATGAATATACATGAGGGCAACATTCGTTTTCGTGCGTGTACCAATAACCTTTGACTCCACCCAAAGACTTGGGTCTTTAATTTTCCGACGAATTAATGCCGTATTCACACGCAGATTTTCGGAAAACCCTTCGCGTGGTCCTCTAACGACTGTCTGGGACGCAGGCTCTTCTATCCCACGCTCAACCCAGTGCTTATTACCCATCACGAGACCTTCAGAATATCCATCGATCAACAGAATAGTATCTCCTGATAAAAGAGAAGTGAAAAGATCATCAAAACTGGTTAGATCTTTAATCTCTCCTACCGTCATAGCAAAGTCTTTTAAGGCGGTTAGAATATTATGTCCTGGTGTCAACTTCTTTTCTAATCCGGTACCTTTTATATCCAACATCAAAGATTCCATTATGAAATTTTGCAATGAAGGTGTATCGGTCAATCCATCGGTATAGAAAATACCTGCTTTCACCGATCCGCCTTGACCAATTCGGATTTCTCGAATGACAATATCCGAGCTTTCGCCCAAGCTATTTTTTACGAATTGTATATTGTCTTGAAGACTTGTCTTTAAATCGTTTGGTGAACTGTTTTCGTTCGTTTGGCTAGGGGGAGTGGATTGTTCTTTCGTATTAGTTTTCTTTTTAAAAAAGCCCATACACTACCTCTTTTACTGTTTGGTATTTTGAAAAGTTATGCATGATTTATGCTATTTCTTTGCTGCTATATTCATCTTGTCCTAATTTTTCTTCTTTTATGCGGGTTGAGTGGTGTTTTTGAGTGAGATTGGTGTAATGAAGGGGGCTCTTTGTTGGTAGCGGGTGTGCTGGGGTGTCTGCTGGTGACTTATATAATAGATACAATTTTTTATAGGAGTTAGCTAGTTTTCTAAATATACTTTCTATTTAGATGTTGAATTGATTCTATTAACCTTGTACTATAGTACTACATGAAGGGGGAGATTGAATGATGTAACTCATTTTCAATTTGCTACCTCGACTTCTACTAGTGCACTGTTGAGATGGAATACTTGGTTACTAGAGATAGCAGTAAAGGATAAAGATGAAAAATCTAGGATTCAACGAAATTATGGATTAAAGATTTTACAGCACCGAATTTACACTTTATTGATGTTAAATCAGAGCATCACAGTCACGAACAAATTATCCGAAAGAGCATTTACTACAAACATACAAGGAGTGAAGACATGAGTAAATTACTACAAACTGTTCTGTGGACTGCATTACTGTTCATCTTATCCATTACCTTCATTCATACAGGACAGGCATCCGCAAAAGAGTTTACAGACGTGCCGAAGAAGCATCCGAACTATACAGCGATCCAAGAGATGGAGAAGAAAGGATTTATTAGCGGCTATCCGGACGGCAAATTCCGGCCGAATGAGCCGATTAGCCGAAAACATGTCGCGACATTGCTCGATCAGGCGCTTAAGCTGCCAAAAGCAAGTAAAAAGCTGATTTATAAAGATGTGCAGCTGAGCCACCCGTACTATCAGCCCATCATGAATTTGACACAGGCGGGTATCGTGAGCGGAGGATTAAATCAGAAATTTAATCCGAATGCGCCGGTTACACGGATTCAGATGGCGAAAATTTTGGATTTGGCGTTCCGTTTTCGTTTCGATGAGCGGCCTGGTGGCTTCCATGACTTATATCAGGATCATTGGGGCTTTGTGCATGCGCACGCACTGCTGGTGAATGGCGTAGCAAAAGGCGATCAGGGTAATTTTTATCCGAACCGCCCGGTAACCCGTGCGCATTACGCGGAGTTTTTGAGTCGAGCGTTGAAAGTGGGCGTCACACCTGTGGAAACAGGAACAGTGAGCAAAGAGCAAGTGCTGGATCTTATACACCGCAAATCGGCTGAGGTAGAAGGTGTCATGATCAGAGGAATGATAGCGAAGAAAAAGTTTAGTGAAATTCGTGCCGAGCTACTACCTTATGCCACTGCAAGATTCACAGATGTTCAAATGAAGCCAGATTATCCATATGTTTGTTTCGAGTGCGATAATTCTTTCTTCCCGTTCTATGTATCAGAGTTGTCGTTCCGTCTGAATTATTCGCAACCAAGCAAAGACACACTGAACATTCACACGATTTTGCTGGATTCAGACGGACCGGTTTCAGGCGGATTATTCGTGGATTATATGTTTAAAAAGGAAAGCGGTAAATGGAAAATACATGATTTGAAGTACACCCCGATTGGCAAGAGGAATTTTGAGCTAACGAAGGATGAAGTGGAGCAGATTTTGCGTTATGATTATTCTTATCAAAAACCTGTCAACATTCAGTTCATCTCCCAGTCAGAGGCAAGAGATCGAGATGGGAAGAGCGGTGAAACGTATACGTACAAAAAATATCGATTCACTGTTCAGACGAATGACGGTCGTCATACAGTCGATGTGCGCTCAGACAGCGGCTATTACGAATATTGAGAATGATAGAAATGCCCGGTGGATTGCCGGGCATTTTTGTCGTATTAGACGTTGTGGTTGAAGATTGCGTGAATGGATAAACATTTCCTTTTATTTAATAAAAAACAGTCTTAAAAGTCAGTAGGATATGACTTTCAAGACTGTTTTTAACTTTATATATTATTCGAAGATCATTGTCATTACAACAATCGAGAGTAATAATAAATAGATTCTAGAAAATAATCGATCAGGAAGGATGTGAGAAATCCATATTCCGATTGGCACACCTATAAATCCTCCAAATACAATACCTAGAAATGCTGGAATATAAACAAAACCAAGAGACCATGGAGGAAGATCAGGATGGTTAAAACCGTTATATATAGCAGTGATCGTTCCAAAAATTGCTATGGGCAGACTTAAAGGGGTGGCTAACGAAACGGCATTGACCATTTTTAAGTGACAAGTACGTAAAAATGGTATGGTCATTAAACCTCCGCCAACTCCAAGTAAAGTAGAAATAAACCCAATTATTCCTCCGGCGAGTGATGTTTTCAAGCGACTAGGCATCTGTATAGAATCCGTTTTAATATGGATAAAGCTTTTCGTAATAAGAGATGAAAAAATTGTATACACGACTAGAGTAATAAATAAATATCTAAGAATATCTCCTTCAATTAAAGGGGAAACTAACCCTCCAATTATTGCACCAACAGCGATTGTCGGTGCAAGTTGTAAAAAGATAAACCACAAGATATGTTTTTTGCGATGATGAGATATTGTAGAATTAGTGGAATTTACAATCATAATGGCTAATGACGTTCCTATTGCTACGTACATTACTAGAGTATCAGGAAACGCTAATGTTGGTAATACTATATATAACATTGGCACTACAACAAAACCGCCACCAAATCCAAACAGACTGGACAGTAAGCCTGTCAACACCCCAAATGTCAAAAAGATAATAAATAGATACATGAAACTCCTCATTTAACATAGTATTGAATGGGAAAGATGTAAATTAAGTAAATAAAACTATTACCATATCGAGTTTGTAATCAAGTAAAGTATAGTAGGACAAAGTAAACAACCCAAACCCGTGTAGAAGGTAGCAGTGACGGCTCCATAAGGGACTAATCGGATATCTGTTGCGGCTAAGCCACCTGCTACGCCAGAGGTAGTACCCATCAACCCACCGTATATCATAGCTGATAAAGGATTATTCAATCCAATGAATCTAGCTACAAACGGTGTTCCTACCATAACCAGAACTGATTTCACTAAACCAGCTGCTATACTGATAGCGATTACTTCGGAACTTGCATTTAATGCCGCACCTGTTATTGGACCCACAATATACGTAACGGCGCCCGCGCCAATAGTTGTAAGGCTAACTGCATCAGTATAACCAAAGACTAACGCTATGACTACACCGATAAAGAATGATAGGAATACACCGAAAAATAGAGAGAGTACACCTTGAATACCCGCTTTCTTAATTTCATCAAAGTTTGCACCAAAAGCGGTAGCTACGATTGCGAAATCTCTCAACATACTTCCGCCTAAAAAACCAATTCCAGCAAATAGGGAAATATCGGACAAACCTTTTGTGCCCTCTGAAAAAAGACCACCAAAATAGGCGAGTATCAAACCGAGAACGATTGCAATAGCGGATCCATGCACGAGCCCCCTTGTTAGCTTGCTAGATATTAGATAAGCAATGTACATTGTAATACCTACAACTATAAAACCTGTAATCAATCCATTTGATTCAAGTGCATTTGTAACCGCTTCCATGAACATGTTAATTTGCCCCCTTTGGTTTTAGTGGATTAGTTCTATTGAAATCAATCTCAGATTCCTTTGCTTTCTTACCGCCTAAGATAGGAACGAAGAACCAACTTATAACGACTGTAACCCCACCAGCGACAATAGCCAAAGGTCCACCTGTTAAAGCGCCTAACACATTCTGACTAGCTGCCATGGCAATGACGATAGGTATATACATGGCATTCCAAAAAGCTAAACCAGACTGAGCTGGCATACTTAACATGTCTTTCTTTTGTAGTCTATCTATTACGACAATAAGCAAAAGCATGGCGATTCCTACACCGCCTACATTGGAATCTACACCCATTAGGCTTCCAATAATTTCACCACAAAACATCCCTACTAAAAAACAAGCAGCTAAAATTGCAACACCGTAAATTACCATTCGTTCACTCCTCTAGAATTATTTAGTCGACTGTACTCTAAATTTAGGATAATCAATAAATTGGAAATATGCAAGCTAAATTTTTAATGTTATTGGAATATTCAATATTTACTATTGAATAAATTATCCAACTTGTATAATATGATAGTATACAGTCGACTATGTGACTTAAATTGAGGTGAGCCAATGGAATATTTTGAGAAGTCATTAGATAACGCTTTATCAGTAATGGTAGCGAATCAATTACTAGGGCAAGTATTAAACAATGAGTTAAAACCTGGCGATCAAGTTGTTGAAAGTAATTACGCTGAACAGTTTCAAATTAGCCGATCTCCGGTTCGAGAAGCAATCTATTTACTCACTATGGAAGGAATTATTGAACGCGTACCTCGAAAGGGTGCCTATATCAAAGGGTATACAATAGATGAGATGAAAGATTTATTGGATGTCCGCAATTCATTAGAGTTATTAGCAGTAGAACGCTTGACTAAACCTAGTCAAGAAAAAATGTTATTAGATGAGATGAAAACACTTGTCCATCACATGACAATAGTAGATGACATTACAGAATATGCTCACTTAAACTATCAATTTCATTACTTAATCTTGAAGTTGAGTAAGAGTAGTGTATTGACTGATATGTACAGCAAAATATCATTACCGTTATTACGTATTCAGGTTATTCATTTTTCCAGCAATAAGATGATTGAGAAGTCAGTGAGAGAACATAAGCAAATTTACAGCTGTTTAGTGAAGGATGATATTGTTCAAGTGAAATCCATTCTACGTAAACACACCGAAGATGTAATATTTAGCGTGAAAAGTAAATTATTGTAGGTGATTCATATGAAAAGCGCATGGTTATTTCCTGGGCAAGGTTCACAGTATCCACTATTTTTAGATGATCTACCTCAATATTCTGGTGTGATCAAAACAATAAATACAGCTTCGGAAATACTAAATGAGCCCATCCGTGCATTACAAACTAAAGAAAAATTGAACAGTACAAAAAATGTGCAGATGACTATGTTGACCACGGGTGTGGCAGCAGCAAGGTATCTTATGGATGAAGGAGCAGAGCCACAATTTGTTGCCGGCCATTCGGTTGGAGCCTTTGCAGCTGCTGTTATAGCAAATGTCTTGAAATTTGAAGACGCTTTGTCGTTAGTGAAAGAACGTGGAGAATTAATGGAAGAGCTTCAAGACGAGAATTATGGAATGGCTGTCATTGTTGGGTTAACAGAAGTTCAATTAGAAAAAGTGGTTTCGACTATCCATACGAAAGAATTTCCTGTATATGTTTCTAACCGTAATTCGCCAACACAGCTAACATTATCTGGACATAAAAGTGCCATGAGACAAGTGATTAGAGAAGTAGATGGAAAGGGAGCGAGTTCGGCGAAAATGTTACGTGTCACGACTCCTTCTCATTCTCCATTATTTCTTCCAGTTCAGAAAAAGTTGAAGGAACGATTGAGTTCTTTAGAATTGAGACGTCCAACTATTCCTATAATAGCCAATAGAAATGCTCGAGTTTTAAGACGAGCTGAAGATATTTCAGATGACTTGGCAGAAAGTATTGCGTTACCTGTTCGATGGCATGATGTCACCACTGTTTTACATGAAAATGGTGTACGTCAATTTATTGAAATGCCACCTGGTGATGTATTGAAGCGGCTAGCAAATCAAGCCTATCCTGATATTCATAGTTATGCGGTTACTACAAATGGAGTAGATGATTGTCTGTACGTAGAGAAAAACAAAGGAGTGTAGATATGACAAATACTACTATAAGTTCGTGGAATAAGAGATTTGAAAAAAAACAACAAATTATTGAAAGCGTTAACAAGGTGGTTGATGGTCTGATCATTCCTACGGATAGAATTATAGAAGCTTTAGAGTTATTAATTAAACCAGGAGACCGTGTAGTGCTCGAAGGAAATAATCAAAAACAAGCGTCATTTCTATCTCAATCATTAGTAATGGTGAATCCAGAAAAAATTCATGATTTGCATATGATTATGTCAAGTGTATCTCGACCGGAACATTTAGATATTTTCGAAGAAGGCATTGCGAAGCGAATTGATATGAGCTATGCAGGACCGCAAAGCATGAGAATTGCGCAAATGCTAGAAGACGGTAAATTGGAACTTGGCGATCTACATACGTATGTGGAACTATATGGGAGACTATTTGTGGATTTAATACCTAACGTGGTACTAGTCGCTGCAGATAAAGCCGATAGACAAGGTAATTTATATACGGGACCTAATACTGAAGAAACACCTACGATTGTAGAGGCAGCCGCATTTAGTGATGGAATTGTTATTGTTCAGGTGAACGAAATTGTTGATGAATTACCTCGTGTCGACATCCCGAGTTCTTGGGTAGACTTCATTGTAGAAGCCGATAAGCCTTACGAATTGGAGCCATTATTTACACGTGATCCACGACATATAACGGATATTCAAGTGTTACAAGGCATGATGTGCATTAGAGGAATTTATGAAAAACATGGAGTTCAATCGTTAAATCACGGAATTGGTTTTAATACAGCAGCTATTGAATTATTATTGCCAACTTACGGAGAAAGTCTAGGTTTAAGGGGAAAGATCTGTAAAAACTGGATTCTCAATCCTCACCCTACACTGATACCAGCTATAGAGTCCGGTTGGGCAGAAAGTATTTATTGTTTTGGCGGGGAACTTGGAATGGAGAAGTATGTTCAAGCAAGAAGAGATGTATTCTTCACGGGTAAGGATGGTAGTATGCGATCTAATCGAACATTGGCTCAACTAGCAGGTCAGTACGCAGCAGATCTATTTATAGGCTCAACTTTACAGATGGATGCGTATGGAAATTCATCTACCGTAACAAAAGGTCGTTTAGCCGGCTATGGTGGAGCACCCAATATGGGCCATAATCCAGGAGGCAGACGCCATTCCACAGAGGCTTGGTATAATATGATGACTTCCACGGATGAACTTGCGCGAGGTAAAAAGTTGGTAGTTCAGGTCGCAGAAACTTATCAAGATGCAAATACGCCTGTTTTTGTGGAGCGATTAGACGCAATTGATGTGAAAAAGCAAGCTGATTTAGCAGTTGCACCAGTCATGATTTATGCGGAAGACATTACACACGTAGTAACAGAAGAGGGAATTGCCTATTTATATAAAACAGATAGTCCTGCTGAGCGAAGAGAAATGATTGCATCAATCGCTGGAGTAACACCACTTGGAATGGAACATGATCTTGAGAAAACACAGCAATTGCGAGATCGTGGAATGATAGCGATGCCTGAAGATATGAATATTCAAAGAGGGCAAGCCAATCGATCATTACTAGCTGCAAAAAGTATTGATGATTTGGTTCAGTGGTCAGGCGGTTTATATGAGCCACCTGCGAGATTCAAGAGTTGGTAAGGAGTGAATGTCACATGCGTCAAAAGATTTGCAAGGTTATTGCAGATGAAGCAGTAGCTGCTTTGTTTGAAGAAGTGGAATTAACACCTAAACCTGGATTGGTCGATTTGCACAACAACGGCTCACATGTAGACTTGAACCACTCATTAATGTGTGAATCGGCATTAAGTTTGCATGAAACATTTTACAACATAGCACTGCTACATTATGGGAAAACACCTACTACTCGTTTACGTGAGCAGTTCGGTGAAATCGGACGAACCGGTGAGCAACTTATGTTTACCGTGACAAACGATGTCAACACACATAAGGGAGCCATTTGGTCTATTGGATTGATCTGTGCGGCGATTGCGCGTAGAAAAGGAAATATCTCTTTTCCACAAGTTCTTGAAGATGCAGGAGAATTGGCAAAACTATCAGACCGAATGATACCAAATCAGCCAACGAACGGATTAAATGTTAAGAAAAAATATGGAATGCCAGGTGCGAGAGAAGAAGCACAATATGGCTTTCCACATATTCGCAAGTATAGCTATCCAACTTATGAGAAAGCGCGTTTCAATCACAATCCGCTAGAAGCGAAGTTACTAACATTGCTAGCCCTTATATCAAATCTTAATGATACATGTTTAGTTCATCGAGGTGGATTGGATGCATTAGAATTTGCCAAAACGGAAGCTGAAAACATTATGAAAAACTTCTCTATTGAAGCAGTCGAACGTCTGGATAGAGAATTTCAGCAGTCTTGGATTTCACCAGGCGGATCTGCAGATTTACTAGCAACTACATTTTTTATTTCGAATTGGATAACAAAACAACAAAGGAGGTTTTCATATGGAGAAGTTAGTGTACAAGTTTCCAGCGAGTAAACCTATTCAAAGCAAGACGCATATTGGAGTCGTAGGATCAGGTGATTTAGAAATTTTGATGGAACCAATAGAGGGAAACGAAGCGATTGTTGAAATTCGGACGGGCATTACAGGATATGCCGATACATGGGAGCGAGTCATTGAACGCTTTATGGCTCAACAACAAATTTTGGCATCTATCAAAATTAATGATTTTGGTGCTACGCCAGGTGTCGTATCGATTCGATTGGCTCAAGCTGCGGAGGTGAGTACCCATGTCTAACATGTTGCAAGTTAGTTTAGTTGAAAGTAAGGCGAGAGAACGTGCGCAAATTTTGCTTGATGAAGGATCAATGGTAGAGTTGTTAGGACCATTTGATGGCTTTGAATCACCCCATTTGGAAGCGCAAAACATAGTTCCACAAAGCGATGACGGAATGGTCATTGCAAAAGGAACTATTGCCGGCAAGTCGACTCTTGTTATTTCTATAGAAGGAAATTTCCAGGGTGGAGGAATTGGAGAAGTTTCAGGTGCTAAATTTGCAGGTGCTCTAGAGAGGGCACTAGAAGACTGTGAAAATGGTCACTTGATCTATCCAATCATCATATACGATACAGGTGGAGTTCGATTACAAGAAGCGAACTATGGATTACTATCTATCGCTGAAATCAGCTCTGCGATTGTTGCTATTAAAAAACATGTACCAGTGATTGGTATAATTCCAGGTAAAATTGGTTCATTCGGAGGAATGTCACTAACTGCTGGATTATGTTCAGCCCTTATCATGACAAGGGAGGGTAGATTGGGAATGAACGGCCCTGAAGTAGTAGAGCAAGAAGCGGGTGTTAGAGAGCTTAACTCGAAAAATAAGCAATTTATTTGGAAGATGATTGGCGGAAGTGGCCGTTTTGAAAGTGCATTGATCGATAAGGTTGTGGAAGATGACTTACCGAACTATATAGAAGCCATTGAATCGATTTGGAGCGAAAATAAGTATGCCGGGCGAACGCAGCAGTATACAGAATTTTTGAGCATGCTCGATGAAGTATCTGTAAAGGAAAAAATTGAACCTACAGAGGCGCAGAGTTATTTAAAACATCGTGCAAAATATATGGGAACGAAGGAGAATAAACAAAGTAGCCAGCAAGAAAGTCGTGGGCGTTCATGGTTTAATAAACTGACTGATAATGCACCATCCATATCATCAACTCCATCTGTATTAGTTGCAGATAAAGAACAAGATGGAAGAAAAGTACGTTATATTGCAGTCGTACCAAATGAAGAATCAAAGTTTTATAGAGCGAGAAACGGTGAGTTTGGTCTTGAAGAAGCATGGACAGTTGCGAAGTATGTACGTGAAGCGATTGAAGAAGATGCTGAGATGGATGAAAAGAGAGTCATTGTTCCGATCGTGGATGTACCAGGACAAGCGTTTGGATACCACGAGGAACTATTTGGTATTTATTTAGCTTGTGCTGCAAGTGTAGAAGCGTATGCCGTTGCACGTCAGAACGGCCATCCACTAGTCACTTTAATTGTCGGAAAAGCTATTTCAGGTGCGTTTTTATCACATGGCATGCAGAGTAATAGAATCTTATCGTTTGATGATGAAGCAATTCAAGTACATGTCATGTCAAAGAAATCAGCTGCTCTCGTGACGATGCGTACAGTTGAAGAACTAGATGAATTTGCAAAAACCGTTCCATCGATGGCTTATGATATTCAATCATTCCAATCATTAGGCGCGATACATGAATTACTTCAAGATATAGACGCTGATCAACCGTCAGATGAGCAAGTCAATCGAGTGAAAAGCTCAATTGAAGCCGCAACTACTGACATATTACAATCAAAAGATGATTCATTACGTGTTCGTCTAACATCAGAAAAAGCTGTTGAAAAAGGCCGCAAAGCTTCAATTGCTGTGCGGGATGCTATTAAATCACAATGGAAGTAAATGTTCATGACATTGTCTATTTGGAGTCAAATCTAGAAATTAACAGTAATGAAACGATACCAAACTGGGTACTGAATGAAGGAACAGCGAACACAATAGCTGTCGTGCGACGAATGAAAACAATGAATCATATCGTTCCGATTGGATTTAGAGGCGCAAATCGTTCTGAACGATTTGCCGCCTTCACAACAAAAGACAATATTCGCAAAGTCATAACAGCCGAAGAAGCGACACATGGTGTTCCACCTACCAGTCATGAAGAGACTATCGAATATCTTAGGGATTTATTTAAAGATATCCGCTGGGGAATCGGTGGAAGTATAGGTTTTACGATGGCAACAGGAATTCAAGCATGTACAGAATACAGTGATGTGGATATTATTTTGTATAAGGAAAGGTTTACAGCTCTTCAGCCACTTCAACTTTTACATGAAAAAATACAAATGTCAGCGCATCCAATAGATGTTCAAGTAGAAATTACAAATCTCGGAGCATGTATGTTGAATGAACTAGTTACGTCACCCACTGTTTTATTGCGTACAAATACTGGCGTTTTGTTAATGGACAGAGATCGATTAGTTAGTAATTAGAATATAGATCGCTTGTTTAGTTACATGTGTTGTGAAGAGAGCTTTTCAAACACAATATGGCACCTATGAAGTGAAATTCTTACCTACGGAAGCGTTTGTAGCTGACGGTTTGCCTTTTATAATTATATTGATGTACTTCGGCTTCTTATTAGCCTTATTAACGCGTCAACTCCAAGGACAGGAGTTGGCGCTCTTTGAATTTAGATATCTGAATAGTAAGTGAACTTTGATACTTTGTAAATAAAAGGTTATGATGTTACTAAGGATATAGTTCAATTGTATCTATGAAATAGATTTATCTAGTGAAAATGTATTGCTTATATTATTAACTATCAAATAGGGAAGAGGCGATGGGTTATGTATTTAGAAGATATTTTACCTTAGATGACAAAAATATTTAAAATAACTATAAATGAAGAGTAAATGCGAATAATTCTAGTGCAAACAATAAAACTTCTTTTTTCGGAAGTTGAAGAAAGAGGTACCTGTACACGAAACTTTAGATTTTTGATGCCGGGTCCCGACATTAAAGACACACTGTATTTTAATACGATTTTGGCGGATTCACTTGGATCAGTATCAGGCGGGGCTTTTGTTGATATATATTTAAAAAGGAAAGCGGCAAATGGAATATGTATGGTGTGAAGTATACTAAAATTGGCAAGCTGAATTTTGAGCTGCCAAAAGATGAAACGAAGCTGACTTTGCTTTATGACCAATCTCCTCACGAACCAGCATGTATTAATATTGAGTTCGTCTTCGAGTCAGAGCGGAGAAATGTATGCGTATAAAAAATATCAGTTTACCATTCAAACCAATGACGGATATGATACGGTCGTGGTGGATTCAGACAGCATCTATTACAAATAGTGAGTACGATGTGAAAGCCTAATGGATTATAGGCTGTTTTTGTTCTACTTGGAATAGATACCTTTCTGCCAACGGGTCAAACAGTTATAAATCAACATGTATAGAGGGAGGAATTACATTGTTAAATTTCACAGTCGGTCCTGTCACACTTGATAAGGAAGTGCTGAAAATAGGGTCCAAACAAATGCCTTACTTTAGGAATGCGGAATTCTCTACCATAACATTAGAAAGTGAAGAGCTGTTAAAGCGAAGTATGAACTCTCCTATAGATTCTAAAGTGGTTTTTTTAACTGCCTCAGGTACAGCTGCAATGGAAGCAACCGTTTTAAATTTGTTTGATAAAGAGGATAAGTTACTTGTTGTAAATGGAGGAGTTTTTGGTTCTAGGTTCTCAGAGATTTGCCAAGTCCATAGTCTACATTATCAAGAGATTAAATTAAACTTCTTTGAAGATTTAACTATTGGTGATTTAATTCCTTATGATAAAAAAGGTTTTACAGGCCTTCTCATTAATTTACATGAAACTTCTACAGGTGTACTCTATGATATAAACTTGGTTAAGGAGTTTTGTGAAAAAAATCATTTACTCCTAGTAATAGACGCAATTAGTTCCTATTTAGCCGATTCTTTTGACATGGAAAGAAGTAATGCTAATGCAGTTATTATTAGCTCCCAGAAAGCATTAGGGCTCCCGCCGGGTATGTCCTATATTGTTCTCGACAAAAAATCACAAGATCGTGTGAGAGAAATTTCCTTTAAAAGCGTATACTTTAACTTCAACAAATACTTGTCTGACGGTGAAAGAGGGCAGACTCCCTATACTCCAGCCGTAAGTAATTTGTTACAATTGAATAAAAAATTGAAGTATGTTGATAAAAAGAGTGTTGCAAAAATAATTCAAGAAACTAGAGAACTAGCAGTTCATTTTAGAAATGAAATTATCAAGTTGCCTTTTGAAATTCCAACGAAAAGTCCTTCAAACGCATTAACAGCTTTACGTCCACTTGGATCAATAAGTCCTGAATCAGTTGTTCAATCGCTTAAGATGAATAGTGATATATATGTAATGCCTAACGGAGGAGAATTAAGTTGTAAGATATTCAGAGTCGGACATCTCGGTGCTATTACTATCGAAAATAACCAATATCTACTAGATGAAATAAAGAAAAATTTAAAAACCATTTCATAAGGAGAGGGTTATATTTGAAAGCTATTTTATTGGCTGGTGGAAGAGGAACAAGAATTAGCGAATATATTGGCGACGTACCCAAATGTTCACTTGATATAGGAGGGAGGTCATTAATCCGTCATACTGTTGAATTATTCCAACGAAATAATATTGAAGTTATAATTGTTGTTGGATATAAAGCGGATATTATTAAGGATCTTCTATGCGATCTCGATGTTACATATTATTTCAATCCGTTTTATAGTATGACAAATAGTATAGCCTCTTTATGGTTTTCGAGAAACGAACTTCATGACGAAGACATGATCATAGCGAATGCAGATGTATACTTTGAGCAGAATATGTTAGACAAACTACTAGGCTCTAAGCATGAACAAACTTTACTAATGGATTCTAATAGTGAACTAGATTACCTTTTCTTTTGTAATGATAATCAGCTAATCGGGCATGGTAAAGATTTAAAAGAATATAGTGGAGAATATGTCGGCATAGCAAAAATTAAGAAAATATTTCTGGCAAAGTTTGTAGAGAGACTGGATGAACTAATAAAAGAGCAAAATCACGATTTTTGGTGGGAAAATGTTTTATATTCATTTATAAATGAGATAACTATACATGTTGTAGACGTTAGCGGTTTGTTTTGGTCAGAAATAGACGTCATAGAAGATTATCAAAGAATCCTTGAATTTCGGAGACACACTGATTTTGGGTACCAGGTTCCGACACTATTATAATCCAGAAAACATCTGTATATGTAGGGCCGATCAGACTAGTGTTGGGACTTGGCACCATTTTACATACAAACAACTTCCACGACCAAAATCAGTCGTAGGAGGTTGTTTGCTGGTTTATATACTTAACGGTCGCTTCATAAACAGCTGGAGCTGCATGCTGTCTAACTTGTTCAAGTAATTCATCGTGATCTTGGAACGGCAGAGTTTTTTCGTTGCCGTTACACTTGCGATGGTAACGATCTTCATTAATCGAGTACGTGCCGTCGTTTGTTACTTTGGCGATGAGCAATGCTTTGTTGAATGAAGATTCGGGGCAGTGATGGATCTGTTGTTTGACATGATCCAAGTGCACCCAGTCGATCGTGTCAGGAAAGAGGCCATAGCGAAGTTCCCAGCCATTGTCTTTTAGTTGTTCAAATACCATTGTACCTTTTTCGGTCGTTTCGCTTCGCAACCGGAATGTGCCGGCAGGTGAAGTAACGGGTTCTCCATCTAATGCAACGGGCTGCATGACGAGGTTGTTGCCGAAACCACTGTCGATTAAGTACAATGTATCCTCGTAATGGAACAAATTCACAACATGTGTACGATCGAGGACATAGTGATTGCGTGGTGGCGGTGCCCAAATAGTAGCCGCGGCAAGTTGTACGGGGAAACCTAAATCTCTGAGTGCGATATACAGCAGGCCATTGAGCTCATAGCACAAGCCACCGCGTCCGTGTCTAATCATTTTATTTTGAAGATATCGCTCGGTAATAGGCTCTTCATTCGCCAGTAAGACATCCAGGTTTTCAAATGCGAATTGCTCGGCGAAGAGCGTCTGAACTTGGCTGATTTGCTCAAGCGGTGTGCCGTTAAGTGTCAAGTGATTCGAAATCCATTGCAGCATATCTATCCATCCTTTCCATAGTAGTGATAACTCCATCATAGCAATATTTCTTGCGATGATAAAAGTATGGTACTTTTTTACGATTTCGAATAAACCTGCTTTTGGCTAAAAATATAGTATACATACAATGAAACTATTTACGGATTTCTCCGTCTGTACGTTGGTCTATGATTACATAATAGAAAGGAAGAAACACAATGAAAAAGATTTGGATAACATTTGGCACGATGGCTCTTGCCCTCAGCCTGCCATTATCGAGTATGGCTGCAAGCAACCAAAAGTTCACGGATGTTCCCGAAACCAAGCACTTTGCGGAGGCGGTCAATGAATTGGCCGAACGCCATATTATTACGGGATATGCGGACGGTTTATTTAAGCCGGGCAATCCCATCACGCGCGGTCAGACGGCAGCAATTATTGCGAAGTTGATGAAACTGAATCCCGATTACATGGTGAAGGATCCTGGATTCAAGGACGTTTCGAAAGCGAATGGCTATCATAATGCCATTGCCAAACTTGCGGAGCTCGAAGTGATTGGGGGCTATGAAGACGGAAGTTTCGGACCGAATGATCCCGTCAAACGAGGACAATTGGCTTCCATCCTCGTGAAAGCATTCGATTTACCACGCTTTGCTTTTAACGCGGAAGAAAATCCATTCCATGACGTCAAGCCGAACACGTCGCATGGCGCAAATGTCTTGATTCTGCACAAACTCGGCATTACGACAGGCGTAACGTCCGACAGATTCGGCATCAATGAATTAGTAACGAGAGGACAAGCAGCGAAGTTGATGCAACTAACGGAGCGTGTCCATCCCGAGTCCTATTCATTAAAGACATGGGGTCCGATGCTGCGTTTCTCGGAAATAATGACCGATGAGGACACCGATGAATTTGCGGTTAACTCCGAGGTGTATCATGCAGCCATCATAAAAGGCAGACAGACACCGTCAGGCTATACCGGCGATCGCGTACAAGTGACGCCGTTGAAAGAAGGAAGAGGAACGTTGCAGCTAGGCGGTAATTATGGTATGGAAAATCAAAATATTAAACGCTACTATCATAAATACTATGTGGATGTGAAGAAAGTCGACGGCAAATTGAAGGCGCAGTTAGTATACGCGAGCGATATTTTGAAGACGCGGGCGCGACTAAAACTGGCGGCGGATGAAGAGGTTGAAAACATTCGTTTCATGCGGACAGACGGGGAAGTATTGTCCGGCAACATGCCGTTTGAAGAATATACCGATTCGCCGGATGTGTTCATTCGTGTCAACAAGCCGGGCAACTTCATCGCGACAGTCCGCTTTACGAACGGAAAAGAAGCGCGCTACGCGGTGGAAGTGAAAGTTCCGGATGCACATATGTTGTATTATAAAGTGGAGACGTCAAAGATGTTAGACGCCAACTGAAATTGATTCTTGAAAATGGGTTATAAAAAATATTGAGACTAGAAACTGAAAAAGCAATAAAAAATACCTGCAGCAAACTTGAATGAAAGTTTGTTGCAGGTATTTTTCATGTTTACAAGTGACACGGATCAACCCATGTAGTCCAGTCCGCTGAAAGCATTCTTTTGTACGAATTCATGAATGATTTGGTAAACTGGAAGAAATACGCATGAATGGTGCAGTGAAAAGAGGCTGCCATGAAAGGTAGATCGATAGTTGAAGTAGTCGTGCGATAACGAAGAATCGTGATTTCTCGGGGGATTTTTGACGGGAACATTGCATGAAAAGACGTATTGCTGTTGCTTGTTCCGCCAGAACAGATCGATGCAATCGAGCGGGAAAAGTAAAAATGTGCGGTATGGGAGGCGATCAGTAGTGGGGAAATACTTGGCGATACTTGTACTTGCCACTTTTTATATGCAAGCATGTGCAATAAATACTGACGAAGAAATACGTGAAACGATAAAGGAGGAAACCGAAGTGGATGAACAATTACTGACGGCGGCGCGACGCGGAGAAATGAAAATCGTAGCCGACTTGATAGAAAATCATGCCGATTTGAACGTACGAGACGACGAAGGAAGGACCGCGCTCATGATCGCGGTCTACAACGAAGACGCGGAAATGGCAGAAATACTGCTGGACGCGGGAGCCAACGTGGACCTGCAGGATAACATGAAGAATAACCCCTTCCTGTACGCGGGTGCGGAAGGCTATCTCGACATATTGAAGCTCGCGATCGCTGCACATGCAGATCCCGCCATCAGGAACCGCTATGGCGGAACGGCATTGATTCCGGCTTCCGAACGAGGCCATTTGGCAATCATCGAAGAAATACTCAACCAAACAGAAGTGGACATAAACCACGTCAACAATCTTGGCTGGACGGCTTTGATGGAAGCAGTCATCCTCAATGACGGCGGCGAAACCCAGCAACAAGTCGTACAACTGCTCATAGACCACGGGGCGGACGCGACCATTCCGGACAACGATCATATTACACCGCTGCAACATGCACGCGCGAAAGGATTTACAGAGATCGAACAAATCTTATTGAAAGCTGAAGCAAAATAGCCAGATTTTAAAAGTACCTATGCACGAAACTTTCATGAATGGTAAGCATTCACGTTAGTTTCTCACATAGGTACTATTTCATTTATACACGAACATGCTTCATAAACAGCGATGCAATGAAACCTATACTAGCGGTTGCTACGATAAAGTAATTTTTGAGGTACCAGGTCCCGACACAATTCAGAATAGTGTCGGGACCTGGTACCTTCCACTAGCTAGTTGATAATTGCTTGTTTTTTTGAAACTATTTCTTCTTATTCAAAAAACATTCTTTAGTCTTGGGTGAAACAATGGCGAAATCCTCTCCAAATTCAATCTTGATAGGAATACATTCAGGTAGCTTTTGCCGTCCTTTACTTTTCTTTAGACGCCGATTACAAGACTTTAGTAACTGACTGATTGGCTGAAAAACATAATGCCGTATCATCCGAAGAAACTCCCAAATTGGTTTACGCGGTTGTTGAATTAATCGCATGATTTCAATCAATGCAAACGTGATCAGCGTGATAAACATTTGATTCCAAATGCCTTTTGGTGAGTGGCTAAACACATGACGTACTTTCAAATGTTGCTTAATCCATTTGAAAAATAATTCGATATACCAACGATTCTTATATGTCTCTAGTATCTTACTTTCACTTAAATCAAGCCGGTTTGTGAGTAAGTGGAACGTGGTTCCTTCATGGTCCACGAACTCTATATATCTACAAATTTCTTTTCGTGTCAATATCGAAACTAAATCATTTCGCTTCACATGGGGAAGAGTAGGTTTATAAGCCCTGATGATTTCTACACGAAACGTCTTTCGAACACGTAAGAGAAATTGAATATTTCTTTCGAGCCAGCCCCCGATTTTTGTCTTCTGGCCATATCCTCGATCCATAACATATAAAGCATCCTCATCAATGATATGATTCACAGCATCTGAATCCGCTATATTCCCCGTGGATGGGATCATCTTTTTAGGAAATACACTGTCAGCATAAGCGACTGCGATTCTGACATGAAGTTTAATACCACTGGAAACTTTAGATATGGCTGTCCAATTGGAAGCATTATCGGGTGGTTTAACATAAGTTCCATCAATGATTCGGAGGATGCCCACTTTCGGATTAATGCCTCTCGCATGTCGTTGAAGTACCCAATAATGTCTAGCTAATCGACCAAGAAAATCTGCTAAATCAGCTGTATTTAAATCGATTAATCGACGACTAATTTGTGAATAACTGATGGATGTGAGCTCCAATTCCCTCTGCAATGCTTTTTTAGAACGAATTCCTTCTTCTATTTCACGAAGGCTTTCCCATTTGCACAAAGTACTTACGATAAATAGTTTGACCAAATTAAAATCCGTTAACTTTTTCGCTTCATAATTCATCAAGGGACACGCAAGTCTATTCTCCGGTAGCCATGATAAATATTGACGTAAGACTAAGTTTTGGTCTATTACTCTCATAAGGAGTCTCCTTTCTGTAGATTAAAAGCTAATTGGTCGTCAGTTCTAATTTTACAGGAAAGAGCTCCTTTTTTCATTTTTCAAACAGATCCTATCAGCTTTTTTTATTTACCACATATTTTACAGCTATGCAACGCTAGTGGGTACCTCTATTCAAATTGCAATATTATGTTAGCCGCTAAATCTCTTGCGTGCTTAAATATATTTTAGTGAAGTTATTTTCTTATGGAACCACATATTCTATTTTCTCTGCTAATCCTTTGATCCTCAATGTGAAAATGAAATACAACCGGAGAGTAGTCAGATAAATTTAAATTTACTAAATAGTATTGACAATTAACTATATTTGTACTAAGATTTCTTTACTGTTAGCTGTTAACAGCTAACAGTAAATATGGACTCCAAAAAGAATAATAGTAAAGAGTAGGTGGATTGAAAATGGAAAAAAAGAAAATTGTCATGTTGAGTACTGGTGGAACAATCGCTAGTAAGAGAAACCCGGAAACCGGTTTGCTTACGGCTGGTGTTATGTCTGGAGAAGAACTGTCAGAGATGTGTGATTTGCCTGAAACAATTGCATTGGATGTTCAGTCAGTATTCCAAATTCCAAGCAACCATATGAACTTTGAATATTTATATACACTTAAAGAGAAGATTGAAGAAGTGTTTCAAGATGAGCAGGTCGATGGCATAGTGGTTACGCATGGTACGGATACTTTAGAAGAAACCGCATACTTCTTGGATCTTGTCATTTCTGATGACCGCCCTGTAGTTATTACAGGTTCTCAAAGAGGGCCAACTGTTATTGGAACGGACGCTTTTGTTAACTTAAGGCAATCCATTATCTTAGCAGCACATCCGGAAAGCCGTAGCTTGGGAACGATTGCTTTATTTAATGAGAGAATTTTCTCGGGTCGTTATGTTCAAAAAAAGCATGCCTCAAATGTGGATGGGTTTACCTCTTTCGGATTTGGTTATTTAGGAATTGTGGATCAAGAGAAAGTCTCTTACTATCAAAAACCTATTCATAGAGAAACGTATGCGATTAACAATCCGTTGCCAACTATAGACCTTGTGAAATGTACGCTAGGGTCGGATGGGAAATTCATTGACTGTGCTGCAGATTCGGGCTCGAAAGGAATCATCGTCGAGGCGCCGGGCAGAGGGCACGCTCCTCCTTATATTTTAGACAGCGTGAAGCGAGCAGTTCAGAAAGGCGTTATTGTAATTCTGACCACTAGCGCGGAAGAAGGAGAAGTTAAGACCGTCTATGATTTCCCAGGTAGTGCATGGAGCTTGCAAAATGAAGGGGTTATTCTTGGTAGCGACTATGATGGGAAAAAGGCTAGAATTAAGCTGGCGGTATTATTAGCAGCGGGTGTTCGTATCGATAAAGAGTATTTCGAAAAATGATGTTAAACGATAGAGCAGAGAGGAGGAGTAGAGGTTGACAATACAAATAGTGCAAGCACCGCCATTGTATTTACAAATTTACGAGGCAATTAGAGAAGATATTTTAACTGGTGCTATTAAAGCGGATGAACAAATTATTGAAGCGCAATTAGCCAAGAAGTTAAAAGTCAGTAGAGGTCCAATTAGAGAAGCGGTTGGGAAACTTGAATTGGAAGGTCTTCTTCTTCGAAAAAATGGTACTTTATTTGTTTATAAAACATCTAAGGAAGATCTGAAACAAATCTACCAATGTAGAATTGTTCTGGAATCACTCGCCGTCAGATTGTTAATTACGAATTGGACTGAAGAAGTTCATCAGGAATTGCAAGAACTATTTTTGGAAAAAGAAAAATTTATTAACGAACTTGAGAACCCTAATGAATCCGAAGACTTTAATAGAATGTGCTCAGCTTTCCACGATATAATTCTCATTGGAAGTAAAAATGAAAGATTGTATCAACAGACCAACCATCTGAGAAATTTAACACGGTTCTATAAAAGTTCCAAGCTTAGGGACGCAAGAAGAAGAGTCATTATCCACAAACAACATTTTGAAATATACAATGCAATGAAAGATCAAGATGCAGATAGAGCATCAATCTTAATGCAAGAACATATGGAAGACGATTTAGAATATTTGTTAAACAACATTTGAAATATGGAGGCCATTGCCATGAGGAAAATTGAAACGAAATTCTCGACACGTGACGGAGGACACTATGTCCCAGCCATGGAATTTAACGGTGTGTTATATATATCAGGACAATTGTCGATAAATCCAGAAACAGGAACTATACCTCAAGGCGGAGTGAAAGTGGAAGCTGCTCAGGCGCTTCGAAATCTAGAGTATGTACTGGAAGAAGCAGGATTAAAGAAAGATTCAATTATTATGTGCAGGGTTTACATACCTGATGTTAAGTTGTGGCCGGAGCTAAATGAAGTTTACTCGAATTTTTTTGGAGACCACAAGCCTGCGAGAGTAGTCGTCCCTTCAAATGACCTGTATAGTGGGTGTCTTGTGGAGATTGAAGCAATCGCTGCAATGGAGGAATCTAAATGAAATATAAGGAGTTAGATACACCGGCTCTATTAATTAATCGAGACATTATGATGAAAAACCTTGAATCCATGCAACAGTATGCAAACGAAAACAAAGTAGGATTGCGCCCTCACACTAAAACTCATAAAATCCCAGAGATTTCTATTATTCAAGAAAAACTTGGAGCGAGGGGAATCACTGTTGCTAAATTGGGTGAGGCGGAAGTGATGGCCGAAAGTGGACTGCAAGACATTTTCATTGCCAACCAAGTAGTGGGGAGACAAAAAATAGAGCGGATCAGAGAGTTATCCGATACTATAGAAATTTCATTTGGTATCGACGATCCGAGACAACTTCCGGATATTGAAAAAATCTTTGAAGGTTCCAAAAAGAAGGCGAAAGTCGTAATTGAAATCGAAGTGGGAGAAGAACGCTCCGGAATTATAGAAGAAAGTGATTTTATCATACTTCTGGATGAGTTAAAAAAGTGTAACAATATTGAACTTAAAGGTATCTTCTCTCATGATGGGCATTCTTATATGGCCGAAAACTTGGAAGAATGCAGAGATATATTTTACACCAGTGTAGCTAGAACACTTAGATTTTCAGAACTTGCCAGTGAAAATGGACTTCATCTAGAGGTGGTGAGTATTGGTTCTACACCTTCTTTACTTCAAGGCTATGACATACCTACCGGAGTGACAGAAATCAGACCTGGAACATATGTCTTTATGGACGCCTCCCAGGCTAATGTAATTAGTTCTTACGATCAATGTGCAGCTACAATTTTAACTACAGTTATTAGTAAACCTACTCGTGAAAGAGTAATAACCGATGTCGGTGCGAAAGGAATTACTGCACAAACCAGAAGTAAAGGAATAACCAAGACTACTGGTTTAGGCTGCATTAAAGATTATGATGAAGTATATATTTACGATGTCTATGATGAGCATGCCATCATTTATAATGAAAAGTTTAGTAATGAAGTTAACATAGGAGACAAAGTAGAAATCATTCCTAATCATATTTGTCCAGTATGTAATTTACATGAGAAAGCCTACTTAATTTCGGAAGGCGAAGTAGTAGAGGAATATGAAGTCAAAGGCAGAGGGAAATTACAATAATTGAGAGATAGTGTCTGAATGAAAGCAGACACTATCCAAGTTTTTTTGTAAGCGATTACAGTCAGTGTGCGAATTATAGTCGGAATATTCTGAAGGGTGGTAGGGAAATGAATAGAATAGAAAATAGAGGCGCGAATGGGTTAGCTTTATTACCGTTATTAATATTTATCGGTCTTATGGTTGGAACAGGGATTATTCTAACAATTGCTGGAGTAGAAAAGCCGTTTCATCAGATACCGCCTTCTGCTGCATTATTCCTAGCGGTTATTTCAGCATTTGTCATCTACAAGGCCCCCATGGAAAAGAAAGTAGGATCCTTCATTTCGGGATGTACAAATGAAAACATTGCAATTATGGTATTAACCGTATTACTGGCGGGTGCATTTGCTACTGTAGCGGGAGTCATGGGTGGAGTAGAGTCCTTCGTGAATCTTTGCTTAACTTTCATGCCCACGTCTATTCTTATTGCCGGATTCTTTGTAATTTGTTCTCTAATGTCTTTGGCAACAGGATCATCAAGTGGAACTGTAGCAGCTTTGGCTCCAATTGCATTTAGCATCGGACAAGTTGCGGATTTGAATATGGCTATGTTATTTGCTGCTGTGTTGGGAGGAGCATTCTTTGGCGATAATTTATCGATCATTTCTGATACTACTATCGTTGTAACAAGAGGTCAGGGAGTAGAAATGAGAGACAAGTTTCGTATTAACCTCTGGATTGCGCTACCAGCAGTAGTGGTAACTATTGCATTACTACTGGTATTTGGCGGGCAGGCGACTTCCGCTCCGATTGAAATTGGCGAATATAATCTGATAAAAATTATACCTTATTTCGTTGTTTTGCTCTTTGCAGTATTAGGAATGAATGTCTTTGCCGTGTTAACGAGCGGGATTATACTATCTGGAATTATCGGATTGTTCACTAGTGATTTAACCTTCTTGACATTCAACCAGGCAGTATTTGAAGGCTTTGAAGGAATGATTGAAATTGTAGTGTTGGCACTATTTATTGGCGGGCTTTCTCAAATGATGAAAGATGCTGGTGGCATTCAATTCATTATAGAGAAAGTAACAAAGAAGATTAATAGTCGGCAATCTGCTGAACTGGGGATTGCCGGAATGGTTGCACTGGCAGATGCCGCGATAGCGAATAACACAGCAGCTCTGATTGCAACAAACGATATCGCTAAAGAAATTACACATAAACACCGAGTAGATCCAAGAAGAACTGCTGCATTAATGGACATTTTCAGCAGCGTAGCACAAGGTCTCCTACCGTATGGTAATCAAATATTATTACTAGTAGGAATTGCTGGCGGTATTGTTTCTCCAATCGAGATTATTCCTTATATGTGGTATGTGATGCTACTTGGTATATTTGCTGTTATGTCCATCTACATTCCTTTTGCAGATCACACAATTAAAAAAACGCCATGGGTTTGGGAGGAAAATAGTAGAATAGACGATACAGAAACAAGTGTATTTTCAATCAATGACACGTCACTGGGAGATTTGAGTAATCCTGAAACGGCCGTGACAATACAAACAAAAGAAGATTAAGTAGGATATCTCAGCTCGTCGCCATCTGTTGGCGATGAGCTTTTTAAACGCTCAGCTATTAGTCACGATTTTCAAACAGAAATAACACTTTCCTAAAAGAAACAATACAAGAGCTTGTTCTAGACAGTCTATTTGAATATACTTTTTAAATAGGTAAATATTTGAACTTTGTATTAAATTGAAAACTGAATTCAAAAACCGACAAGATTATCGTGAAAAATGAAGAAGTAGAAAGCGTTCTATATTAGTTTATTATTCACTACAAGAAAAAATATTAAGAAGAGCACCTGTGCGTGAGGACAACGTGATTTTTTAAACAGTTGCAAAGTTTCATGCACAAAAGCTTTTTACTTTTTACTTTCACCACTCTATAATCGAGTCAGAATCCCAGCTAGCTATATCTAAAAACTGTGTTTTTTGATGATTTACAAAGGAATCAATTCAGGAGGTCACCTCATGGAACTATTCAAGCAATACATAGCGGGTATCGATTCCCCGGAACATCGTCAACGTGTAGAGGAAGTGTTGGCGTGGATCACTACTACATTCCCGAATTTGGAACCGCAAATGAAGTGGAATACACCTATGTTCTCTGACCATGGCACATTTATTATTGGCATTTCTATCGCAAAGCACCATATGAGCATTTCACCTGAACCAGCAGGAATTGCGCGCTTTGCGGATGAAATTGCAGAAGCAGGCTATAGCGCTACAAGTGGCTTGTTTAGAATTAAATGGAATGAATCAGTTGATTACGGCTTGATGGAAAAATTGATTGAATTTAATATTCAAGATAAGATAAATTGCACAACGTTTTGGCGTAAATAAGATCGTATTAATTTTTAAAAGTGCGTATGTATGAAACAAACGAGAAGGTGTAAACATTCGTAAAAGTTTCATGCATAGGTGCTTTTGATGTATAAAATAGCTGTTTCAGTTTGGATAAAATAATTTGAAAGGTGAGGAGCATGTATGCGAACGGTTAGCTTAGAAGTTCAAGAATTGACCATTAGATCCTTAGAATCCACTTATACTAAACTTTCGAATGCGTATAAAAGTATGACGGAAAAAGGTTCCAATACAACACTTGTAAAAAAGCGACGCGACGCTATAAAAGTGGGATTAGAGAGCTTACAAGACGTTTGGTATGATGTAGATTTTTTCTATGACAGAAAAGTGACTTTACAATCTAAGGAGATTTTACAAAGTATCATTCCATCTATTGAAAAGCAATTAGCAAAAGCGAAGGTTGGTAGCCCACAAAAAACAGTGAATGAGCGTCGAATAACTGCGCTCAAACTGGCAATCGAATCCTTAGCGAACCGTCTTAAATAAGTTTCTTTTCCATGGAGCAGCTATAACAAGCATTTCCCATGATATAAAGAAAAATAATCATATTATGTAAACCGTTTAAAACCCAACGTTTAGGTAATGAAAAAGTCTTAAGGAAATTAAATACCCATCCCTTCTATAATAAGTATATTTCCGGGGTAATATCTAGCTATCGTAGTGGCTAGATGTTATCTTATTTTTTATGGTCAGTAAATGTTATGGAAGAAGGTTCAATACATGAAGGATTCAATACAAGAAAAAATAAAAAATAAAGAGCTAAAAGTCGCTCCCATCATGACTGTGCTACTGATTGGTGGGTTTATCGGATTGTTTAGTGAAACAGCATTAAATATGACGATGAATGACTTGATAAAGGAATTTGCGATTTCTCCATCTACAGCGCAATGGTTAACTACGGGGTATTTACTCGTGCTCGGTATTATCATTCCTGTTTCGGGGTTACTCATCAAACGTTTTCCCACAAGGAATCTTTTTATAACGAGTATGAGTTTTTCAATTGTGGGTGTAGTAATTGCTGCTGTATCTCCGAGCTTCATCATGTTGTTAACCGGACGGATTATTCAGGCGATAGGCACTGGGTTATTGGTGCCATTGTTATTCCATACCGTGCTAATTCTTTTTCCGCCTTGGAAAAGAGGAACTGCGATGGGATTAGTCGGTCTAGTCATGATGTTTGCACCCGCTATTGGTCCGATTTCTGCGGGATTGATTATTGATTATTTTAATTGGCAACTGATATTTTGGATCATCGCCCCGATTCTGGTTTTCGCATTGATATTTGGAATCATTTACTTACCGAATCTATCCGCTGTTCAGAAGCAAAAGATCGATGCATACTCCATAATTCTTTCTACCATTGGCTTTGGCGGTATCGTATTTGGATTTAGCTATGCTGGCGAAAGTGAAGGATGGTCAAGTCCGATTGTGATTTCATCTTTTGCGGCAGGTTTGATTGCTCTCGTTCTATATGCATTTCGTCAAAGATCGATTAAGGAACCGATGTTACATTTGGAAGTGTTTAAGCATCCCATGTTTACGTTAGGCATCATCCTTACGTTGTTTGCTAATCTCATTATATTTTCTTCCAATATTTTATTGCCTTTGTTTATGCAAGCAGGACTTGGTTTATCCGCGTCGATAGCAGGCCTGTTACTATTACCGGGTGGTATTTTTAACGGTATTACGTCTATGGTCAGTGGGCGGATTTTTGATCGATATGGTCCAAGGGGCTTGGTTATTGGTGGATTTGCAATGAGTATTGTGGCTACGCTATTTTTTGCCACGATTTCATCGACGACTAGCTTTTACTTGATCATCATCTTCTTTATGTTATTAATGATGAGTATGTCCATGGTGACGACGCCATCTCAAACAAATGGAATTAACTCGCTACAGCTAAACCGCTATCCTGATGGTACGGCAATCGTGAACTCTACCATCCAAACGTCTGGAGCAATTGGTACCGCGATTGGGATTACTATATTAAATACATCGCAAAATACATTCTTGCGCAATATTAGCGATCCCATTACGGCAGCTCACCAAGCCGAAGCAGTCATTTCAGGTGTGCAAAATGCATTTTTATTTGCCACTATCATATCCATTCTTGGTTTTTTATGTTCACTATTTATCAAGCGAGTAAAGGTGGTATAACTGGTTACGAATTGTGCTTGAATATAGTTTTCGTTTTATGAAAATTTTTTATGAATTTGCACAGTGATTTTTCATATCCCATTACATTCTTATATTCAAAAAACACATTTCCAGAAAATCCGTTTTATTTGCGAAATTACTACGAATGAATCAGATACAGCGATCGAGCAATTGAAAGCCGAAGTGGAAAGAAGATGTCCCGTATATAATCTATTCACCGATGCAGGAATTCCCGTAGAGTCGAAATGGATAAAGAAATGATGAAAGCAAAATTAAAACCGCGTGAAATCAAGTTAGCACACTTGGTCTCACGCGGTTTTAAAATTCCTTTTACTAACTAGCTATTATTTTATCTTTCGCAAGCAAATCCATCTTTATCACGATCCATTTTAGGTTGATAAGCGGGATGACTGCTCGGCACACCATTAGGATACGTCTTCCTTAGTTCTGTACAATTTTGAAACCATTCCGTGTTTTGGACAGGTGGTGTTGGCTTGGCTGCAGGTGCTGGAGCAGGTGCAGCTGGCTGTTTTGTGGGTGCAGGTGTCGGTTCTGCAGGTTTCTCTTTTACTACTTGCGCGTTAAAGCCTGTGTCCGTAGCATAATCTTCAACTGACCAAATACCCAATTTCTTTTCTTTTGCGATGGCTTGTGCTTTCTCGTAAGGATCTACGTGTCGAGTATTTGGTGGGTAGACGTACGCTACACGGGCTAAACCTTCACTCAACAAGATTTTTTGAATACTTTTTCCGTCGACATATATATAGGCAAGTAAACGGTCGTATTTATCAAAGCGTTCACCGATATCGAATTCGATTTCTAGTGTACCGCTCTCGATCAGTTCTTTATTTCTAGCTTTGGCTTCATCCCCAAATGGTTGCTTTCCCAGTCTAGGATGATTGGTTTCAGGCGTGTCGATCAACAAGTATCGAACGTTTTGCTCCCTGCCGTTATATAGTATTTTAATCGTATCACCGTCTATAACCTTCACTAACTCTACAGGGATTCTCGCAGTGGTACCGCTTGTCTCTGTGGAGTCTTTTAGTTTTTCAGGAGTTACTTTTGAAGAATCATTTTTTGGTGGCGCAACGACTGGAACTGGTTTTTCTTCAGTCTCTTTGGAAATTTCCTCTTCCGGTTTTTCTATATCTTTTACAGTCTCTTTATCAGGTGCTTCCTTCGGTGTTTCAGAAGGTTCATCTATAGGCGTCTGTTCCACTGAATCAGCTTTTTCTATCTCTGGCTCTATATCGTCTGGCACAATGACTGCAGCTACTATGAACATCGCAATGCCTACTAAAGCGAGAGTGCCAAACTTTCTCTTCGGTTTTTTAAAGATTACTTTAATAAGTAAGCCGACAATACCTATCACTATAAATAGAAAACCAAATAACGCAAAAAACACAAACATATTATCACTCTCAATTCCCTTAAATTACTTAACACTTACTTCCAAGAGTGAGATTATCATAGATTGTAAGAAAGTGATACGCAACTAAGTGCGTAGTGCTATTAGATCACAAATGATATGTGTGAACGCATAATCTAGAATACATATTTTCATTTATACTACACGGAAACTTACGCGAGAGGATCTTTCAAAGTATCTGAATAGGAGTGGGTCCTTACTAACTAAAGTAAATTAGCAAACAAACAAGCATTTTGTTTGCTCGTCATTATTATAAATCTAGTACGGTGAAAATATTCAAAAGAATTCATGACAAAATCCGAATATTTCTATTGCGCAAACTCACTCTATATCGTTTAATGAATTGATTGCAATAAATGAAAAGGACTGTGATATATGAAAAAGATGGTGAGTTACTTAACGTTGTCCATGCTCGTTGCCACATCGCTCGTTGCGTGTACGCCAAAAGACGATTCCTCTAAGGACAAGAAAGAGCCTGTAGAGGACGTGAAGACCATTCCGTTGTCAGATGAGAAAGACAAATACTTGTCAGAAGTAGATGTGGAATATGCTTTTGAATTTGCTAAAGGAATGGAAGAATATAAAACCAATGAGAAGCTTGGCTATCGGACTGCTGGATCAGAAGCGGAACGAAAGACGGGGGAGAAAATTGGAGAAGAAATGAAGAAAATCGGACTGACTGAAGTGACGAAAGATGCATTTATGGTAGATAGTTGGGAGTTCGAGAAGGCTGATTTGTCCTTTACAGATACTGCTGGGAAAGAGTATCTTGCTGTGCTAGGCGGTTATCAAGCGAACTTTGATACGAACGGCGTCCAGGAACTTGAAGTAATCTACGCAGGAAAAGGTACCGCGGCAGATTTAGAAGGATTGGACATAAAAGGGAAACTTGTATTAATCGATATTAATCAAAGGGAAGAATGGTGGATTAATTATCCCGCCTATCAAGCACATGTTAAAGGGGCGGCTGCAGTCATTGCGGTGCAAGAAGCGGGCTACGGAGAAGTCGATCCCGATGCATTGAATGCGCAAGACATTTGCGGACCCGATGATGCACCTGCGTTTTCGATGTCTCAAACCGACGCGGCCGAGTTGAAGAAAGCTTTAGAGGCAAGCGAAAAAGAGACGCTAACCGTAAAGTTTGATGCTAAATCGACCGTGAAAATGGATCAGGAAACGTATAATTATTACGGGAAAATCGTCGGGAAAGATCCTGATTCCTACATTTTATTGTCCGCCCATTATGATTCATATTTTGCTGGGTTCCAAGACGACAATGCAGCAATTGCATTAATGCTCGGAATCGCCAAAGGGATGATCGACAGCGGCTATCAACCGGAAAAGACGTTGGTCTTCAACGCGCTTGCCGCGGAAGAATGGGGTAAGTCGAATACTCGATACGACTGGTCGACGGGCGCTTACAATCAAATCTTCAATATTCATCCGGACTGGGTCGGTAAGACATTTGCGAATCTGAACTTCGAGCTTCCGGCATATGAACATACGACACAAGATGAAATCCGATCCGTCTACGAGTTGAATAACTATTTGACAGAGTTTGCAAAAGAAGTACCTACAGTTGCCGATGTGTATAAAGACGGAATTTCAGTAGTGTCTCCGTTGCGTACGTGGTCAGATGATTTCTCATTCGGTATCGCAGGCGTACCAGCGCTTCGAAACGATTTCCAAGATAGTGAATTCATGAAAACTCACTATCATTCTCAATTCGACAATGAAGATACGTACAATGCCGATGCGTTGAAATTCCACTTAAATCTCTATGGATTATTGACGATACACTACGATCAAACCGCTATCGTGCCATTGGATTTCACGACACGTTTGCAAGCGATGAAAGACATGATCGACGCAGATGTATTTGAACAAGCTTCTGTGGCGTCGGATCACTTGACGAAAGAGATCGATCAAGCGATGTCCAGTGCACAAGAAGTGAACAAAAAAGTCGCGTACATGAATAAAGAATATGCGGCAGCACTCGAAAAAGAGGATGCAGACCAAGCGAAGAAATTGTACGATGAAAGTCGTGAGTTGAACAGCGGCTTGTTGGCGGCTTATAAATATGCCGAAGATCAATTTGTGCGATTGACTTGGGAAGACGAACCGATTTTCCCTCATGAACATGCGCAAAACAACGTAAAAAACTTAGCCGCTTCCATTGAAGCATTAACTACAGGTGATATCGCCACTCCGCTGGACGAGCACTTATATGCAATTGACAACAATTGGTATGCGTATGACTTTGATCAGGAAGTATTTAACTACTTTACAGACTACGTCATAAAAGCACCAAAAGAACAGCTCATGTGGGGGGCTGGCCGAATTGTCGACCATGAAGATTTATTCAAAACGATCCAGTCATTGAAAACGAAGAAAGAACAAACGAAGCCAGATCTGTCAGTAGAAATCACTTCGTTGATGAATGCACTCGACAGACAAAAGAAGCTATTGGAACAAACCGTAACGGATGAAACAGCTAGTGTGAAGAAATTAGGTGAGCTGTTAAGTGATCTGAAATAAAGATAGAGAAGTTCAGGAACTTTCTATGCTGTTTGGCAGTAACAACCTGAAATATTAGTGAGGTATTAAAAGCATCGCATTTAGCGGTGCTTTTTTTCACAAGGTTTTTACTACCTCGCTTTAATCAAATAAACCATTATGCGCAAAGACCTTGCACTACGATCCAGGCGATGGTCTCTATAAGCTTCATAATCCAACCTTCCATGCCATAGGATATACTGCTTGAAAATCACTTAGGGGGATTGAAATGAATAGAGACGCCAATAATCAATCAACGTTTGACTATATCGTAATTGGAACGGGTCCGGCGGGTGCTACTATTGCCAGAAAACTAACAGATACTAAACAAAATTCTGTGCTAGTTTTAGAGGCGGGAGATAATAACAGTAAGGAACAGCCGATCAGAGATTCTTTGTTTGCGCCACCATTTATTCTCACTGACGACTTTTTCCCCCAATACTTCTGGCAAGGAAAAAGTGTCCCCCAGAAAAATGTAAACGGAAGGTCATTTGATTGGACGGGAGGACGAACATTGGGTGGCGGATCCTCCATTAACAATAACCAGTATGTAAGGCCATCACAGGCGAATATGAAACAATGGGAAAACCTCCTAGGTCCACTTTGGTCACCTGAACAACAGACCTATCAATTTTCACTACTAGAAAACTACAATGGCCAAACGGAAAATCCAAATGCGAGAGGATATAACGGGCAGTTGGATATCAGGCAGGCTCCTGCTAATCCAACCACCATGGCTGAAAAATTAGTTACAGCGATGGAAAAAGCCACTGGTTTCAAAAGAATTTTAGATTATAACGATCCCAATACACCACTTGGCCCCTTTACGAGGTGGCAGCTTTATCAGACCCCCTATGGTCAACGAGAAAGTGCGGATACGGCGTTTCTTTCATCGGATGTACTGACTGAAAACGGTGAAGGAGTAAATGGAAGAAGATTAGTAGTATCTTATAATTCAACGGTTCAGCGTGTGATTTTTGATAATGAAAGGCGGGCAATAGGTGTTGAATTTCTTAAGGAAGGAAAATGTTATTACGCATATGCTCGTAAAAAAGTCATTGTGTCGGCTGGAATAAATAGCCCACAACTGTTACTGCTTTCTGGAATTGGGCCATCCGAAACACTCCATAAAGCGAGTATTCCCGTCGTTCATCATAATGCGAATGTGGGAAAGAACATGACTACCCATCCAGTTAACACTTCCACCTTTACAACGAATCCGAATGACAAAGCACTTCCGGACGCTGATCCTTTTGCGCTTTATACGGGTGGAGCCTTCTTACCGGATCCAACACCAGGCGCTGACCCCAACCGCCGTGGTGTGCAGCTAATTGGACAAATCGGCACTGGCGGAATGTTAAGCATCGTCGTTATTTTATTAGAACCGAAAAGCCAAGGAACTATCAAAATCCAAAATGGGGATCCGTTAAAGATTGCAATTGCTGATGCTGACTTTTTGAATAAACGCTCCGACCTAGAAACCATAAAAAACGTTTACAGAGTATATATTAAAAATATTGCAACAGAACTATCAAAAATAGATTCACACTATCAACTCGTTACTCCCTCACTGGAAACCATTCAGGATGATAGCAAACTCGAAAAGTTCATTCAAGAAAACTTAGGTCCAACACACCATATACAAGGTACGCTACGAATGGCGCCAAGTGAAGAAAATGGTGTGGTGAATGCTGCCGGTGAAGTATACGGTGTAAAAGATTTGATCGTTGCAGATGATTCCATTGCACCGTTTGTTTCGGATGGCAATACGTCGGCGCCAGCTTTCTTCATTGGCGCAAACATTGCTGAACACTTAGTGAGACAAGATCGTATGAACTACGGTGAAATACCATGACAAATTAAAAGAGCGCATGAGGCCGTCAAACGTGAAGTAAATATTTCAATAAGGAGTGCCTGTGTGAAAACAAACGTGAGTATTCAACCATTCATAGTTGTTTTCAAAATAGGTGCTTTTTTAATCACTTCAAATAGTATATAATTAGATAAATATCTAATTAGACAAACGACTAAATATCTCAAGCGAAAGGAGAGACTCAATTTGAATGAAGTTTTTAAATCCCTAAATGATGAAACAAGAAGACAAATACTAACGCTACTCAGTGAAAAAGGTTCTTTAACTGCTAGTGAAATACATGAAGAATTCGAGATGAGTAAGCCGAGCATTTCCAACCATTTAAACATCTTGCGTAATGCGGGTCTTGTCAGTTCTGAGAAAAAAGGTCAATATATTTACTACACTCTCCACACAACGGTTCTGCAAGATTTGCTCGTATGGATGATAAAATTGAATAAATAAATATGTTGTGAGAAATTACTATCCCTTGAACTAATGATTACATAGCTATGTACTAAAGTTATGAGCTATAGATAGAAGATAGAGAAGCGTGAGTAAGGTATTGAGACTAGAGTGATGTTACTTTCATTCTCTATATACTACACGGACAAACAAAATTTAATTTTGTTTGTTATTCTGTTTTATGCTATATCGATTGTTTAAGGAAAAATAAAAAGTGCACTTGAGCCAGTAAAGAATGTGGATGTTCAACCATTCATATTTATTGCAGACACAAGTGCTTTTTTTTTCAAACAGAAAAGAATGTTTAATTAACTTTCAGTAAGGGAATTTACAAGGATAAGATGAGCGGTATACATGTCCGATGAAATCATGTTTCCACCACTAGAAGAGTGTACTATTAAAAAGGAGTAAGATAAAAATGGATCAATTAAATGTACAAACGATGCGATTGAATGATGGAACGAGCCTTCCTTCAATTGGTTTTGGAACCGTAAAAGTAAAAGGTGCGCAAGGTGTCGTCAGTACACTAACAGCAATCGAAGCGGGATACAGACTGATTGACACATCAACGAATTATAATAATGAAGGAATGGTAGGGGAAGCGATTCGGCGTTCATCTGTACCTAGAGAAGAATTGATAATAAGTTCCAAACTTCCTGGTGCTTCACATGATTACGAACGAGCAATTCTTATGATTCAAGAGTCATTGTATCGTATCGGAATCGATTACTTTGATAAATACTTGATTCATTGGCCGCTTCCAAAACAAGATCGATACGTAGAAGCATGGCAAGCGTTAGTCGATGCGCAGAAATTTGGACTGATTAAGACGATAGGTGTATCTAATTTTTTACCAGAGCATCTGGAGCGGATCATTGAAGAAACAGGTGTAACACCGGCTACCAATCAAATTGAACGCCATCCGTATTTTACTAACAACGAACTAGTGGAATACAATAAAAGTCGCGGAGTTGTAACGGAGGCATGGAGTCCTTTAGGGCGCAAATTAAACGACGTGTTAGAGAATGAAACAATTGTATCCATCGCTAAAAAATACAATAAAGAACCCGCGCAGATTATTATTCGTTGGAACTTACAGAATGAAGTCTTAACCGTCGTGAAATCATCTTCTTATGATCATCAAAAAGCAAACCTTGATGTATTCGATTTTGAATTAACCGAAGAAGACATTAGACAAATTGATTCCTTGGATAAAGGTGAAGCGGGAAGAGTAGAAGGACAGCATCCGAACGAATATGAAGAGTTTGATTAAATATTAATAAGTTTAATAATCCGGATACCTTCAATCGTATAATCAGCGTACCAGACTTTGAATTTCTAATGAAATTAATATAAATCCCCATCAAAAAAATGACCCACCTCGATCCACATTATAAAGTGGCGAGGTGGGTTTTGTTGTTTTTATTGCACCAACAATTTTTCTAGGAAACACAAAGAACATAATGGCCCTTTTTGAATGGCAGAACATCTATTAATAATGAACACTCTCTATTTTCAAGCATTTCAAGCATTTCCTATAGGTGAAGGTTTCGGTATATTCGTGTATACATTGTGCTTGCAAGAGTGCCAACTGTTCTTCTAATTGATGAAGATTTCGACGTTTTACAGTAATCTGATGAATTAACTGTTCAGTTGTCATCACTCAATTCACTCCTGATTAAAGATAGATTTCAGCACCGGATTTTTTGAATTCTTCAGCTTTCTCTTTCATGCCACTTTCCATTGCAAGCTTCTCTTCTAAACTATTTTCATCCGCATATTTTCTAATGTCGTGCGAAATACGCATACTGCAAAACTTCGGCCCGCACATTGAACAGAAGTGGGCGACCTTTGCCCCTTCAGCCGGCAATGTTTCATCATGGTATTCCATCGCGCGTTCAGGATCCAGACTTAAATTAAATTGATCTCTCCAACGGAATTCGAAACGGGCTTTTGACAATGCATCGTCACGTTTGTATGCGTCGGGATGACCTTTTGCTAAATCAGCTGCATGTGCTGCAATTTTATACGTGATGACGCCTTCACGCACATCTTCTTTATTCGGGAGACCGAGATGCTCTTTAGGCGTTACATAGCATAACATCGCGGTCCCGAACCAACCGATCATAGCCGCACCAATAGCAGAAGTGATATGGTCATAGGCAGGAGCAATATCTGTCGTCAAAGGACCGAGTGTATAGAAAGGGGCTTCTTGACAAATCTCCATTTGCTTGTCCATGTTTTCCTTGATTAAATGCATAGGCACATGTCCAGGACCTTCTACCATGACTTGCACATCATGGGACCAAGCAATTTTCGTTAGTTCTCCAAGTGTTGCAAGTTCAGCGAATTGCGCCTCGTCATTGGCATCCGCGATAGATCCTGGACGTAATCCGTCTCCTAATGAAAAAGCAATATCGTATTGTTTCATGATTTCACATATATCTTCAAAGTGTGTGTAGAGGAAACTTTCTGTATGATGCAACATACACCACTGGGCCATAATAGAACCACCTCGTGAGACAATGCCAGTCACACGATTAATCGTCATGGGAATATAACGAAGTAGAACACCTGCATGGATTGTAAAGTAACTGACACCTTGCTCGGCCTGCTCAATCAAAGTGTCACGGAATACTTCCCATGAGAGATCCTCCACTTTGCCGTTTACTTTTTCCAACGCTTGATATAACGGAACCGTTCCCACTGGGACAGGCGAGTTGCGGATAATCCATTCGCGTGTTGTATGGATATTCTTTCCCGTTGATAAATCCATGATATTATCTGCACCCCAACGTGTAGCCCAGGTCATCTTTTCCACTTCTTCAGTAATGGATGAACAGACAGCAGAATTACCAATATTCGCATTAATTTTCACATGGAATTTACTGCCGATAATCATCGGTTCCGCTTCAGGGTGGTTAATATTCGACGGGATAATGGCTCGGCCCCTTGCGACTTCATCCCGTACAAGTTCTGGCGTTATATTTTCACGAATAGCAATGAACTCCATCTCAGGTGTAATGATTCCTTTGCGTGCATAATGCATTTGTGTAACATTCATGCCACTTTTTGCTCGTAATGGTTTGCGTTTCAACAATGGAAATTCTGCATCATTTTGCATTTGTTCCATTGAACGATACCCGTTATCCCGCGGCTTCACTTGTCTGCCTTCATATTCTTCCACGTCATTTCGTTCTACTATCCAGTTCTTCTTGATGTTCGGCAGTCCTTTTTTAATATCAACTGTATAACCAGTTTCCGTATATTTACCGCTTGTATCGTAGACACGAAAAGGTTCATTCGGTATTTCGCCTTGATCAGTTACAGTGGGTGATAGCTCAATTTCGCGCATCGGTACAAGTATGTCTGGACGACTTCCTTGTACGTAAACCTTTCGACTTGCTGGAAAGCATTCATGGATATAGATTTCTTCTTTCTTCTCTTGCATTTTGTCATCGTCTCCTTTTGAGGTTTGACCATGACTCGATTCAAGTAAAGGGAATCGGCAACAAAAAAGACCAGTTCCGTAGATAGGACCTGGTCTTCAAAACGCAAAAATACGCGTCGCTGATAAAATGAAAACTTCCCTACGCTGGTACGAGCCAGATCAGGTCCAAAGAGTCCGGAATGCGTGTACTATCATTCCATCTCAGTCCAATAACGTTGGACACCCCTAGTTATAGTATTAAATTGTGTGAACAGGAATAGTCTACCATATAATTAGCTGTTTTTAAAGAGTTAGTATACTTTTGATTTCCATAACTCAAAAAAGTAGATTCTAATGAGAAATGAATATCTTTGTATGACTTGAAGGATGCATTAGCAGTGATGACGTGAGATAATCAAAAGTGATAAACAAAGAAGGAAAGATCGTTGTAGTGGAGCTGACGTCGTATAAAATATTAGCGATTGAGAACAATGAAACCTATGGGTATATAAAATCAAATTCCTATGGTGTTATGGGTCATTGTGAATGTAACAAGTCGCATCATATGTGCAGTAATTGGACAAAATATTTTATCGACTAGAAATTTCATTCCCTTGGAGGAGGCAATCAATAAATGTCCTATATTTTATTAATAATTGGATTTATATTATTAATAAAAGGAGCCGATTATTTCGTAGATGGCTCTTCAAATATTGCAAGGCTACTGCAAATTCCCCCTATTTTGATCGGGCTAACCATTGTAGCGCTCGGAACTAGCTCACCAGAAGCGACGGTCAGTATTATTGCTGCTATGGGTGGAAATGCAGACGTCGCAGTGGGGAACGTAGTGGGAAGTAATATTTTCAACATCACCATCGTGGTCGGAATAGCAGCATTCCTGTTTCCATTGAAAGTACAGAGCGAAACCATTCGGAAAGAAATTCCGTTCACTTTACTGGCAGGTATTGTCATGTTGGTGTTGATGAGTGATATGGCACTGCAAGGCTTCAGTAGCAATGTGCTCACGCGCAGTGATGGAATGATTTTCTTGCTATTCCTCTCGATCTTTATGTACTATGTGATTGAACTTGGGCTTCGAAGCCGTCAAAATTCCACGCTTACACAAGCTACTGAGAATGTGAAGTGGGGGAAGAATATCTTCATTACGCTAGTCGGGCTGGCGGCGATTATTTTCGGAGGGGATTTGGTCGTCGATCATGCTACGAAGATTGCTTATTCTCTTGGCATGAGTGAAACATTGGTCGGTCTTACGATCATCGCCATCGGTACCTCTCTACCTGAATTGGTTACGTCGATTTCAGCGGCTTTGAAAAAAGAAAGTGAAATCGCTTTGGGGAACATCGTCGGGAGCAATATTTTTAACATCCTGTTTGTTCTCGGGGCTTCCTCTGTCATTACGCCGATCGCAGTGAACGATAAAGTATTTATTGACGTTGTCATTATGCTAGTATTGACCTTAGTATTGTTACTGTTTGCAAGAACTGGTTTCAAAATTGGTAAGCGTGAAGGTCTGATGTTAGCTGTAGCATACGTCGTGTATCTTGTGTATGTTATTTTGCGTAATTGAGTAATAATTTGCTGATGGTCTGCTTCTTTATATGAAAGAAGCGCTTGATTTCATAAAGAAAAGGCAATTTTCCATTCGTGGAAAGTTGCCTTTTCTGACTTTATGGCATGGTGTGATTAGAGGGGTCCGTGTTATCTCCACTTATACCCGATCCCCCAAACCGTCACCAAAATCTCTTCAATAGGAAAATTGGATTTCCTCAATTTATCCCGTAGATTTCGAATATGAGAATCGACTGTCCGAACTTCTGTATACGTGTCATATTCCCAAGCTACTTGAAGCAAGTCTTCCCGTGTGAACGTCCGATTTGGCCGGTTCATCATCGCTTCTATGATATAGAATTCCTTTAACGTAAGTCGAACTTCATGCGTGTCATATAGGATGGAATAGGACTCCAAGTCAAGAGTAAATGGGCCTTCCTGAATAGCCTTTGGTTGATTTTCACCCTCTGTACGCCGTAATGCCACACGCACTCTTGCTGTGAGTTCGCGTTCGTCAAATGGTTTCGTAATATAATCATCCGCACCTTGGTCGAGTCCTTTCACAATATCTGATTTGTCGGATCGAGCAGCACGAGATGTACATCCTCCATCCAAGTGAATAACTGCGGTTTCAAACGGATTCACTAGCCACAAATGCCGTCACACAATCTTCGGATAATGTTCGATCTTTTCATAGCATCTCATTAATCACCAAGTTAATTATTAGAAGATTTGAAATTTTATGTTGACAATGAATTTATTTAGAAGTATGATATGACCATATAGAAACATTGTTTTCTATATAAAACAGGGGCCTTCTTTGAATAAGCGTTTTCGTCAAGAGGTCTAAAAATAGGGAGGAAGAAAACATGGAGTTCACAACAGTAGAGGATTTTGAAAAGAAATATATTGCGAGATTGGGAGATAGAAAGTTGGACTGGAACGTTTTAAAGTTCCAAGAAGAATTAGATCCGAGATATCGCCGTGCACAAATGCGCTATATTGGACGTGGTGCAACAGCAAACAAAGATTCAAATGTAATTGAAGCAAACAACTTCACATTAAGCACGATGGTTTTACCAGCTGGTTCAATTGGTCCATTGCACTTACACTCAGACGTAGAAGAAGTGTTCTTCATTTTGGAAGGTGAAATGACGGTCCTTTTAGAGTATGAAGGAAAAGAGTATGAGATAAAAATGAATAAGCGCGACTGTGTCAGCGTACCACCTGGCATTCAGCGTGGTATCCGCAACGATGGAAAAGAAGATGCGATGATGCTTGTTATGCTAGGTGCGGCAAAACCACAACTACCGACTTATCCAGAAGGCAGCGAACTTGAAAAGATTCGCATTGAGCGTGCGAAAGAAAGAGAAGCGATTGTTGCGCAGGCAGACCGCTAATTTATCGATGGATCAACTGATCTTCAATCAAAAAATATTTTTGCACAGAATGTAGAGGCGTCTACCATAGAAGACTTTCATCTCTAAAAGTGACAAAATGATAGCGCTTTAATTATCCAGTTTAGCAGGTCATCCAAACTCTAGATGACTTGCGTTCTTAATCTGGATGCAATTACGCCTCGGCGTAATTGATTACATAGTTTCATATTTTACTTAACGGTAGAGGTGCATCGACATCAATCGAAGGAAAGTGAGGAATTTAAAATGAAAATCGATGAGAAAGTATACGACATCACAATAATTGGAGGTGGCCCTGCTGGGTTGTTTACTGCATTCTATGGAGGAATGCGGGAAGCTAGTGTGAAGATTATAGAAAGTTTACCTCAGTTAGGTGGCCAGTTGTCAGTACTCTATCCGGAAAAGTATATTTACGATATTGCTGGATTGCCGAAAGTCCGTGCCCAAGAATTGATCGATAATTTAAAGGAACAAGTGAATATGTTCCCAACGACAATCTGCTTGGAGCAAGCTGTACAAACGGTGGAAAGTCAAGAAGACGGGATTTTTAAACTCCAAACGAATCAAGAAATTCATTTTTCAAAGACGATCATTATTACGGCAGGGAACGGAGCATTTGCAGCTCGTCGCTTAGGGATTGAAGGCGCGGAGAAATTCGAAGGGAAAAACCTTCATTATTTCATTGACAACTTAAATAGGTTTACAGATAAAGAAGTGGCAGTATGTGGCGGGGGAGACTCGGCGGTCGACTGGGCATTGATGCTCGAACCGATTGCGAAAAAAGTTACCATCATCCATCGACGCGATAAATTCCGCGCTCACGAACATAGCGTGGAAAATTTGAAAAAATCCAGTGTGGAAATCAAAACCCCTTATGTTCCGTCTGAACTGATCGGAGATGAAGGTGGTATTAAACAAATCGTCATCGAAGAGCCTAAAACTGAAAACTGTGAAGTGATTGATGTCGATGACTTTATCGTCAACTATGGATTCGTTTCCGCGCTCGGTCCAATTAAAGATTGGGGATTGGAGATTGAGAAAAATTGCATAATCGTTAACAATAAAATGGAAACGAACATTCCTGGCATTTATGCTGTGGGTGACATTGCAACGTATGAAGGGAAAGTAAAACTGATTGCCACCGGATTCGGTGAGGCACCGGTCGCAGTTAGTAATGCAAAGCAGTACATTGACCCGAATGTACGTTTACAACCGAAACATAGTACGGCAATCTTTGCATAAAGTTTTACGATAATATATATGTTGAAGTTATTTTGGCTATAACTATCGGCTTACTGTCCGAATTGCTATCTATCGTAATTTTATCGACAAAAATCAGCGGTTGAATGTTAACTTATATGATTTTAACAGTAACCGTGCTAAAAGGGGCAGATTTCATGAAAACAGATCTTTCGTGGAAAGTGGGAGGACAGCAAGGGGAAGGAATTGAAAGTACGGGTGAGATTTTCTCCAAAACTCTGAATCGGCTCGGTTTTTATTTATATGGATATCGCCACTTTTCATCTAGAATTAAAGGTGGTCATACGAACAATAAAATTCGCGTAAGTACTGAAAAAGTCCAGGCAGTTGCCGATAATTTAGATATACTTCTTGCATTCGATCAAGAAACGATTGATCTAAACTATCATGAATTACATGAAAAAGGTGTTATCATTGCTGATACGAAATTTAAACCAGTGAAGCCGGAAGACTCGAAGGCTGAACTATATCCTGTTCCATTTACTGATATCGCTTCCGACCTCGGCACTTCTTTGATGAAAAATATGGTAGCGATCGGTGCTACTTGTGCCGTTATGAATTTGGAGGTTGAGGATTTCTCTGTTGTTATCGAAGAGATATTTAATAGAAAAGGCGGAGATATGGTTCAGAAAAATATGAAGGCTATCCAAGAAGGGTATATGTATATGCAAAAAAGCCTTGGAGAAAAAGCCTCAACTTTATATCTTGCAAAGGCTGAAAATACTCATAAACGGATGTTTCTGATTGGTAATGATGCGATTGCGCTTGGGGCTTTGACAGCAGGGGTTCGTTTTATGCCTGCTTACCCAATTACACCAGCCTCTGACATTATGGAGTATTTAATTAAAAAGTTACCAAGAGTGGGTGGAACAGTCATTCAAACAGAAGATGAAATTGCAGCTGTGACGATGGCAATCGGTTCTAACTATGCGGGTGCTCGTTCTTTCACTGCATCATCTGGTCCTGGATTATCCTTAATGATGGAAGCGATTGGCCTTTCCGGCATGACGGAAACCCCTCTTGTGGTTGTTGATACACAGCGTGGTGGGCCATCTACAGGATTACCAACAAAGCAAGAACAGTCGGATTTAATGGCGATGATCTATGGGAATCATGGAGAAATCCCGAAGGTTGTCATTGCGCCAAGTACAGCTGATGAAGCTTTTTACGATACGATAGAAGCATTTAATATTGCAGATGAATACCAGTGCCCTGTTATTTTATTAACCGATTTACAACTTTCGTTAGCAAAACAAACCGTAGAAACTTTTGATTTTGATAAAGTACACATTCGACGAGGTAAGTTAATTACTAGTGACATTGAACAAACGGATGAAAAGGATTATTTTAAACGCTACGAAGTAACAGAAGATGGTGTCTCTCCACGTGTGATCCCAGGGGTGAAAGGTGGCATTCATCATGTAACTGGTGTCGAGCATGACGAAGCAGGTAGACCAAATGAAACTGCAAGTAATCGTAAACAACAAATGGATAAGAGAATGCGTAAATTATCCAACTTGACAGAACGATTCCCAAATCCAATCACGGTGAATGTTCCAACAACAAAAACAGATCTTTTACTAATTGGATTTAATGCAACGCGTGGTGCTATTGAAGAAGCTGTCCACCGTCTGAGAGAAGATGGATTGAACGTAAATCACTTGCAAATTCGACTCATTCACCCATTCCCGGCGGCAGCTATTAAGCCTTATATAGACGGGGCAGATTATGTACTTGTTGCAGAAAGCAATGCGACGGGGCAACTTGCCAATATTATAAAAATGAATGTTGGTCATGTCAATAAAATTCAAAGCATATTGAAATATGATGGTGATCCATTCCAACCACACCATATTTACGACGCGGGCAAGGAGTTGTTAGAACATGTCTACATCAACAATTAAAGATTTTAGAAATGGTGTGAAACCAAATTGGTGTCCAGGCTGTGGAGATTTCTCTGTACAAGCAGCGATCCAGCGTGGTGCAGCTAATCTACATCTTTCTCCAGAGGATCTGGCGGTTATCTCTGGAATTGGCTGTTCCGGTCGTATTTCAGGCTATATTAGATCCTACGGTTTACATGGAATCCACGGAAGGGCGCTTCCGATTGCTCAAGGGGTAAAGATGGGGAATCGTGAACTTACTGTCGTTGCGGCTGGAGGAGATGGCGATGGTTTTGCAATTGGGATTGGACATACGATTCATGCGATGCGGCGTAATATGGATATTACTTATATCGTAATGGATAATCAAATTTACGGCTTAACAAAAGGTCAGACATCACCGCGTTCAGAGGATGGGTTTATTACATCATCGACACCGGAAGGATCAATTGAAAAAGCAATATCTCCAATGGAGATGGCGATAACTAGTGGAGCTAGCTTTGTGGCACAATGTTTCTCAGCGGATATTAAAGAATTGACTGCGACAATAGAAGCAGGAATACAACATAAAGGTTTTTCTATTATTAACGTCTATAGTCCATGTGTCACATACAACAAAGTGAATACGTATGATTGGTTCAAAGAGAATTTGATCAAATTGAGTGATCTAGAAGGATATGATTCTTCCAACCGCGAAATGGCCATGAACATTTTAATGAAACATAACAGCCTAGTAACTGGAATTGTTTATCAAGAAGAGAAGCCTTCTTATCAGGAGTTAGTAAAAGGGTATGCTGAGCAACCCTTGGCCCATATGAATCTCGATTTACAACCTGAACTTTTTAGGGAACTTGTAAACGAGTTCATCTAGTTTTTTGCACAAGATTGAAAGACATAAATCTAATTGTGCGGAGGCGCAATTGATAATAGAAGATGAAAGGGGAATCCCGATATGAAGAAGTATACATTAGTAGAACAAGAGACTTGTATCGCTTGCAGTGCGTGTGGAGCTACTGCCCCCGATATATTTGATTATGATGATGATGGCCTATCCTATAGTATTCTCGACGATAATACAGGGGTTACGCCAATAGGAGAAGATTTAGTAGATGATCTTATGGATGCTTGTGAGGGATGTCCAACAGACTCGATACAAGTAGCAGACGAACCGTTTCTACGTGTAGCTGAAAAATAATATCCTAAGATAGAAGTCTCCCTTCTTATAATGTAATGACGATGTAGATTCTCAATTTTAATTATAGACAGGGGGAATAAGAGGTCGCTTCTTATTTCCTTTTTTGTTTATTTTAAGGAGTTATTTGAATATAGTGTATTTCGGTAATAGTCAGTTTGGACTTGGGAGTCGCTTGACTTTATGAAGAATAAGTACGTACAATCAATCTTAATATCGAAAACTTTGTTTTATTAATAAAACATAGAAAAGGCGATAAAAATGCTTGAGGAGGGGTTTTATGTCGAAAGTGGAGTTGGGGGATCTGCCAATTCATTATCTCAGAGAAGGAAGTGGACCACCGCTGGTCTTATTGCATGGCTTAGGAAATAACTCGAAGTCATGGATTCATCAATTGGAAGGGCTGAAGAAAGATTATACGGTAATTGCTTGGGATGCTCCCGGTTACGGTCAAAGTGCGGACCCTGTTCCAGAATTACAACATTTTTCCCAGTTTGCGGATCATTTAAAGAAATTTCTTGATGATCTTCTATTAGAGGAAGTCTATTTGTTAGGGCATTCGATGGGGGCGGCGATTGCGATCGATTTTGCGATAAGGTTTCCTGAAATGGTTACCAAATTGATGATTGCTGCACCGACCCGAGGAGCGGCTGGGCTCAATGAAGAAGAAAATATAAAGAAAAGAAAAGCTCGGCATGATCTCGTGGAAAATACTCCACCGGAAGAATTAGCAAGACAAAGAACGTCTGCACTGCTCGCTGCAAACGTTGATTCTGCAATTTTGGAATATGCGCAAAACATTATGGCTGAAGTCCGACCGGCGGGTTATAAATCAGTTGCCAACAGTTTATATCACCTGAATCAAATGGATGAGTATTCAAAAGTTATGGTTTCGACACTGGTAATTTGTGGAGAAGAGGACCAGGTGACGCCTGTCAGCGAGTCGAAAATTATTGTCGAAAGGCTGAAAGACGGACGTTTGAAGACAATAGCGGATGCGGGCCATCTCAGTTACTTGGAAAAACCGGAAGTATTCAATAAATATGTATTAGATTTTTTAAGAGAAGAGGAATAGATAGTGGAGATCACAAAAAAGAAATTGGAAAAGCAAAAAAGTGATAATGAAAAATATCTTTCAAATTCCATTTTACGTGGATTGGAAGTTTTAAAGATGTTCAGTGTAGAAAATCAGACTTTGTCCTTGGCAGAAATTGCAAGTAATTTAGGTGTCAGCCGAACAACGCCTTATCGCATCTTGTATACATTGGAAGAGTGTGGTTATATTTATCAAGATAGTCATACGAAGCGCTATGGACTTAGACCGAAAGTACTTGAACTAGGCTACACTTATTTGAACAGTCTCGAACTACCAGAACTAGCGGCGCCTTATTTGGAGAAGTTAAGAGATGAAACGGGCATGTCTTCACATATGGGGATATTGGACGGGAATGACATAGTGTATATCGCCAGGTATCCGGCTAGAAGTGTCGCTACGATTACAATTAACGTCGGATCACATCTGCCTGTCCATGCTACAGCGATGGGGAAATGTCTATTGGCACATTTACCCGAAGAAAATAAAGAAGAGTTGTTGTCAAAGCTGCAAGTATTGCAGATACCGGATGCACCGATAGTGGAAGTCAAAAAATTGCGTGATGAATTACAATCCATTAAAGAAAAAGGCTACGTCTTCCATAAAGGGGAGTTTGAAACAGGAGTTTGGTCTGTCGCTTGCCCGATCTTTGGGAAAGACAATAAAGTGATTGCTGCCATAAACATAGCGATTACACAACATGCGGCCGACGAAGAGCTGATGGAAGAAAAGATTATCCCGGCAGTTTGTCAAGTAGCTAGAGAAATATCCTCATTTATGGTTCTGACTATCTAATCTGTATTACAAAAGAAGTCGCAATCTACTAGGCATAGACATTATTTGCGTCTTTCAGCAAATTGTAGCTGTGCCTAGTTACTGATTTTAAGTTAATTTTTGATAAGTCTGAAAACTGTATTGACAAAAATGCACAAGTAAGATAATGTGAATATTAGTATTAGAAACAATGTTTCCTATGCAAAACAAAGGATATTGTAAAAAAACCGCTTGAGTAAAAAAATTACTATTCTATGTCATTTAGTAAAGAAAGATTGGAGAGGTGGGAAACTCAATGCTTGAAATAACACATTTACGCCACATAAGTTTAATAACACCTAACCTGGAAGAACAAATCGAATTTTATAGGGATGTATGGGGATTGGATGTTGTCTCACAAGATGACAATCATGTCTATTTCCGCGGTTCAAGTCCTGAACATCATATCCTTCATCTGCAACGAGGAGAAAGAAGAGGTCTCCATCACATTGCATTTGGAATGGTGGACAAAATAGCAGTAGACAAAGCGGCGGTCTTTCTGAAAGAGAAAGGCGTGGAGATCATCCAACAGCCGGGCTATCTAGATGAAGTGGGGGGCGGTTATGGCCTTCGTTTCGTAGACTATGAAAACCGTTGCTATGAACTTTCAACATGGGTAAACATCCATACAGAACCATGGCAAAGAAAAGTCAATTCGAACCCGCTTTACTTGAACCATATCGTCTTAAACACAACTGATATCCAACGGTCAACGGATTTCTTCACTGAAGTGCTCGGCTTTATGGTTTCAGATTGGAGTGAGGATCAGATGGTGTTCCTGCGGTGCGATAAAAATCACCATGAAATTTCGTTTAACCGGGCTGAACATGCATCGCTCAACCATATCGCCTATGAAGTGGAAGGTGTGGATGAAGTGATGCGTGGAATCGGCAATGTCCGGAAGAAAGGATACAAAGAGATTTGGGGACCGGGAAGACACGGACCAGGCAATAACATCTTCTGTTATTTCCAAGATCCAGGCGGGTTTGTCATGGAGTACACATGCTATGTAGATGTGATTGAAGATAAAAAAACATGGCGCGCGCAAGTTTGGAAGCGAGTACCGCATTTATCGGATAGATGGGGAATTGCAGGACCGCCTTCGCCAGAAACTAGATTGAAGATGGCGGGAGAGCCGGATCCCGGTTGGGCTTTAGTAAATACGAAGTGATGGAAAAAAGGGGTGGCTGAGTAGTATGGATTTAAATTTAAAAGACAAAGTTGTTGTCGTCATGGGCGGCACGGCGGGTATCGGTTTTGAAACAACGAAGATGCTACTGGAAGAGGGGGCGAAAGTCGCTATTTGCGGACGGAGCCAAGATCGCTTAAACCAAGCAGTCGAAAAGTTGACAAACGATTCAAATCGGGAAAATCTATTCGGCCTAACATGTGATGTTTCCAAACGTGAAGACGTAGAAGCATTCATTAATGCGACGGGCGAACATTTCAAACGAATTGACGTACTTGTCAATAATGCAGGGCGGAGTATTATGTCACACTTCTTCGACATTACGGATGAGCAATGGCAAGAACAAATCAATCTGAAATATTTTGCAGTCATTTACGCGGTCCAAGCAGTTGTTCCATTCATGAAAGCACAAGGGGAAGGTCGAATTATCAATATGAATGCGACACTTTCCAAAGAGCCGGAACCACACATGGTTGCAACTGCCGCAACGAGAGCGGGATTGTTGAATATGACGAAAAGTTTGTCGCATGAGTTGGCGAGAGATAATATACTCATCAATACAATTAGCCTTGGGTTGATCAAAACGGACCAATGGGAACGCCGAAGATTGGAACGAGCACCAGATGTGGATCCGGAAGTGTATTATAAAGAGTTGGCGGAAAATAGAAAAATCCCACTGGCTCGGGTCGGTTTACCTGAAGAAGTCGGAAATGTCATTTTATTTTTAGCGTCGGAACGTGCCAGCTATGTCACAGGTGCAAATATAGAAGTATCGGGTGGGTTAAGTAAAGTTTTATAGGACAAGGGGGACTTGGAGTGGAAAGTACACAAAAGCAGTTTACGGTAGCGGATGCAATAGTAAAGGAATTAGTCAATGCGGGTGTTGAAACCGCTTACGGGATTGTGAGTATTCATAATATGCCGATTTACGACGCGATTTTACGTGAAGGAAGTATTGAATTAGTTTGTGCACGTGGAGAGAGTGGCGCAGTGAATATGGCTGACGGACATGCAAGATCGACTGGCAAGCTAGGCGTGGCAATTACAAGTACAGGCACAGGCGCAGGAAATGCAGCAGGTGCTTTGGTGGAAGCCTGGAGTGCCGGTGTCCCCCTATTACATATAACCGGTGAAGTTTCTTCTGAACAGATTGGGACAGGTAGAGGTTATATCCACGAATGTAAAAATCAGCTTCAAATGATGGAGGGAGCTTGTAAAAAAGCTTACCAACTAAAGGTTCCGGAGCAGGCAACTGGGTTTATCCGAAAAGCGATCAAGGAAGCATTTCAAGTACCATCAGGTCCAATAAGTGTTGAAATACCAATTGATTATCAATCAGCCATTATTCCAGATACTCCGATTTACGATGAATTGGCAAATAGTTCTTCAATACAAGAAAAATTCATTGTACCTGAAGCGGTTGTGCAGGCGATGAAAGAAGCGAAGCGACCAGTATTATGGGTCGGAAACGGAGCGATTTTGTCAGGTGCTTCCGAACAAATCAGACAGTTGGCGGAAATGACGGACGCGCCTGTCATTACGAGCCAATCAGCTAAAGGAATCATTCCGGAGGATCATCCGCAATGTATTGGACATTTTGGGGCTTCTCCAGAAACAAAGCAATTTTTGGCGAATGCTGATGTACTCATTAGTATTGGTGTACGTTTCCGGAGTAATGAAACTGCCGGCTGGTCAGTTGAAGTGCCGGAAAACCATATTACAATTGATGCCGATTATTTGGCGGTCAGCCGAAATTATGAAGCGAAGTATGGGTTAGTCGGAGATATTAAAACGGTCGTAGAGAGTCTTGTCACTCAACTAGAAGCAAGCGGTTACACAATGCCGAGCGGTGAATATAGTGAAAATGTGCAAGAATTGCGTGAAACGCTCAGAGCCAAGTTACGCAAAACATTAGGACCTTATGAAAACATTTTGGACAGTATGAGAAACAGACTGGACGAAGAAACAATTTTTGTAAGGGACGTTACCGTTCCAGCGAATGTTTGGGGAAGCCGACTGTTCGAGATCTATAAACCACGCCATTCGATTCATGCCTCGGGAGGCGGAATTGGCCAAGCCTTACCGACAGGAATCGGCGCACAAAAAGCAAACCCTGATAAACGGGTTGTCGTATTAGCAGGGGATGGCGGCTTCATGGTCAATATTGGTGAACTTGCAACAGCAGTCCAAGAGAACCTTTCGATGATCATACTTGTGTTTGACGATAGCGGTTACGGTGTACTTCGAAATATTCAAGACGCAGCATATGGCCGACAAGTCGGTGTCGATTTGGTCAGTCCGGATTTTGTACAGCTGGCACATTCGATGGGGATAGGGTCAACGAGAGTAGGTTCTGCCGATGCATTTGACCAAGCATTGGAGAATGCTACAGGGTCAGATAAGATGACTTTGATTGTCGTCGATATGGAAGCAGTAGGACCGATGGCTAAACCATTCGGGGGGCCCCCGGGTGTCGCTTCGTCATTTCAACCGAAAAGAATAAAATAAGATCGTTCAATGGAAATGAGGGAGACAAATTGGTCTATAAAACGGAAGCAACTTTGCAAATTTCAGGAAAGATATTAGTGAACGGTGAATGGAAAACGTTAAATAGGCACAAAGACGTCATCAATCCTGCCGTCACAAGTGAAGTCGTCGGTTTTATCGGGCTGGCATCCGAAGAAGATGTAGACCGGGCGATTACGGCAGCGGCAGATGCGTATCCAACATGGTCGCAAACATCATTGGATGAACGAATTGAGCGTATTCACCAAGTATGGGAGCGTGTGAAAGACCGTGTCGATGAATATACGACTTTATTTGTCAGAGAAAATGGTAAAACTCTGCAAGAAGGCAAGTTAGATATTCAAAGATGTGTACAGATTTTAAATGAGTTGCCGGAAAACCTGAAAAACTGGTATGAGCCAAGAGATTTGTCCGGACAGGCCCAACAGGTCGAAATTCGGAGACGTCCAAGAGGTGTGACGGCAATCATCACCCCATGGAATTCCCCGATGATCTTAACGTTCAAGCGGGTCATACCGGCTATTTTGACAGGAAACACAGTCGTTTTCAAACCTGCGACAGATTGTCCATTGACAATTATGGTCTTCATGAAAGAGCTTGCTGACTGTCTACCGCCAGGGGTATTGAACGTTGTGACAGGTTCGGGTGGTCTTATTGGAGATCGAATCGCGAAGGACGAACGGGTCCGGACAATTGCGTTTGTAGGTGGCACAAATACAGGAAAAGTATTGATGGAAAAGTCTTCGTCTAATTTGAAGAAATTGAATATGGAACTGGGCGGTAATGACCCTGCCATTATATTGGCCGATGCCGATTTGAACAAGGAAACAATCCTAAAGTTAAGAAATGGAGTTTTGAAAGGTGCTGGGCAAGTATGTTCTGCCATTAAGCGCATTTATGTCCACGAAACTCGATACGAAGAGTTGTTGGATAAACTAAGCGAAGAATTTAACAAAACAATTGTCGGAAACGGGATCCAACCGGATGTCAAAATGGGCCCATTGAATAATGAATCACAATTTCGTTTCGTGAAAGATTTGATTGACCGTGCAGAAAAAGAAGGTGCCAAAGTGCATTATTTTGGTAGAAAACTAAACGAGGATACATGGGAAGACGGATATTTCATGCTTCCGGCCATCGTTACAAATGTGCATCAGGAGAGTGAGATCATGAGAGCGGAGCAATTTGGTCCTGTCATTCCGGTGATGTCGTTCAATGATACCGAGCAAGTAATCAAATATGCGAATGATTCGGAATATGGATTAAGGGCATCCATTTGGACAACTGACATCGAAGCAGCAAAACGGTTGGCTGATCGTATCGAAGCTGGCGCCATATTCTTTAACAATCATACGATTTTCAAAGATTTACGCCTCGATTTTCCAGGAATCAAAGAAAGTGGTCTATCGAGCGTGACAGAATTTGGCGGCTTTGAACATTTCACTGATTCATATGGATTTGCCGAATAAGGAGTTGTCTGAATGAACATAGGTATTATCGGAGCCGGTTCCATTGCGACATTCATCATAAAAGAAATACAGCAAATGCAGTTGGACGGATTGAAAGTGAAGAGCTTATTTGTCCGCAACTTAAAAAAATATGAACAGCTAGCTGCTGATTATGGAGTCCAGTTGTTCAATGATATCGATCAATTCCTCGAATCCGATATAGACATCGTAGTGGAAGCAGCCAACGTAGCAACGGCTCATCAGCACGTTCCAAAGGTGCTTGAGAAAAAAGAAGTGATCATCATTAGTATCGGAGCACTAGCTGATGAGGCATTTTTAGAAGAAGTTAAATTTTTGGGGAAAAAACACAAACATTCAATTTATTTACCATCCGGTGCAATAGGAGGAATAGACGCAATCCAAAATGCAAATGGATTAGGAGAATTGAAAAGGGTTTCATTAACAACGAGGAAACCGGCGCATTCATTTGGAGAGGACATCGTAGGGGAAAAAGTGATTTTCCAAGGATCAGCTGCAGAAGCGATTGAAAAATTCCCTAAGAATATCAATGTTTCGATTGTATTATCACTCGCTGGGATCGGAGTGGAAAATACGAAAGTTGAAATTATTGCCGATTCGACAGTGACGAAAAATCATCATCAAATTCAAGCGGAAGGTACTTTTGGGTCTATGACGTTTCAAATTGAAAACGAGCCGATGCGTACGAACCCTAACACGAGTATGTTAGCCGCTTTAAGTGTGCTAGGTACATTGAAAAAGTTGCAATCTACTATAAAGATCGGCTTATAAAAATAAGGAGGTCGTTTGTATGACTACTACGAGTACTAAACAAGTTCCGCGGCTAGACGAAATGACAAGAAGTGAATTGATTCAATACTTAAAAGATACAGTTAAGCCAGAAGAAGGCTTGATTCCATCTTATATTTTCTCACATCCAAAAGTTTATGAGCTTGAGATGGAGAAAATTTTCTTAAGGGACTGGCTATTTGTCGCCCATAAGTCGGAAATACCGAACATAGGAGATTTTGTGACACGGGAAATGGGCGGACAGAGCGTCATCGTCACACATGGTGCAGATGGTGAAATTCATGTGTTGCTAAATGTTTGTACACATCGCGGTATGAAACTTTGCCGGATGGATAACGGAAATCAAAAAAACTTTACGTGTCCTTACCATGGGTTCAACTTTAAAAACACTGGTGACTTGATCGGGATTCCGTTCCAGAAAGTCGTTTACGGTGAAACGATGGATAAAAGTAAAATGGGCTTGAAGGAAATTCGTCATGATGTCTATGCAGACTTGATTTTTGCAACGCTTAATTCTGAAGCTGTTTCCCTCGAAGAATTTTTAGGAGATATTAAATGGTATCTCGACCTTGCATTTAACCGTGCAGAAATGAAGGTCGTAGGTCTTCCACAAAAATGGAATGTAGATGGAACTTGGAAACTGGGATCAGACAATACAATTTCTGACTCTTACCATACATTGGTTTCTCACGGATCGATTGCAAAATTAGGCCTTGTTCCGACAGGGGACTATTCAAAATATGGTTACCAGATTTATACGGGGAACGGGCATGGATTGAATTTAGGCATGCCGAACCCTGACGGTTTTGCCTTTCCTGAAAGCTTAATTGATGAATATAAAGAACGACTCAATGAAGATCAATACGACATTTTGAAGCAGATGAAGAATATGATTGTTTGTGTCTCTCCGAATATTATGATTCTCATTTCTTCGATGGATTTAAAAGGCCAGAAAATCTCTCATACATCCCTTCGTATCTGGAAGCCGACGGGACCAGACTCCATGGAGATATCATCATGGATGCTTGTTGAAAAAAATGCAACAGAAGAATGGAAGAGATTATCAGAACAAGCTTTTACATTAACGTTCGGAGCTTCTGGAATTTTCGAACAAGACGATACAGAAAATTTTACAGATATCACACAAAACAGTAAAAGTCCATATCATTTACATGAGAACATTGTCTTTAACTACACGATGGGTATGCATCAAGAGCCAGTAGAAGACTTCGTTGGACCTGGTATTGTTTATAAAGATAAATTTAATGAAGCGAACTCCAGAGCATTTTTCAGAAACTGGCTTGATCAAATAACGGCTGAATAAGAGGTGAATGGGATGCATGAGGATATTATATTGCAACATGAAATTGAGCAATGGCTTTATAAAGAATCAGAGCTTTTGGATCAATTGAATTTTGATGGTTGGTATGAACTGTTGTCTGAGGAAATCAGTTATACAATGCCTTTAAGAATCAATCAAATGGAAAAGTCAAAACCTGATTACTCAGAAGCTACCTTACTATTCGACGATGATTCGACAACTTTGAAACTTCGAATCGATCGTATGAAAACAGATATGGCGTGGGCTGAATTGCCACCATCACGTACAAGAAGGAATGTTTCGAATGTGAAGATCAAAGAAGTGTCGGAAAATGAAGTGGCTGTCCATAGTAATTTGCTGTTGTATAGAAGCAGAAGTACAGATACGACTGCTGACTTAATCTCGGGAGAGCGTAAAGACGTACTCCGCAAAGAAAATGGTGATTGGAAGTTAGTATCACGCTGGTTCTTAGCAGATCAGACGTCTTTAGGAACAAGAAACTTGGCGATTTTTGTTTAATAGTCATTCAATATGTAGCTACCCGTTAAAATTAGGGTAGCTACAGTTGTTATAAAAAGGATTAACTTTATAGTGGGGAAGTGTAAAAGTGATGGAATCATTGGATGGAAAAGTTGCAATTGTGACAGGTGGAACGAACGGCATTGGGGAAGCAGTCGCAAGAGAGTATATACATCAAGGTGCTAAAGTTTGTATTTTGGGAAGGTCAGAAGAGAAGCTGAATGCGTTACAAGAAGAATTTAAAGACAATATTTTAACAGTGAAAGGCGACGTAACAAAATATTCAAGCCATCAAGAAGTTGTCCGAAAAACGGTGGAGAAGTTTGGAAAACTGAATATATTAGTTTCCAATGCAGGCGTATTCGATGGCTTTGTCACATTGGAGCGACTGCCAGAAGAGCATCTGGACGAAGCGTTTTCAACTATTTTCGATATAAATGTAAAAGGGGGCTTATTGGCGGCAAAAGCTGCTGCTGAAGAGCTGAAGAAAACGAAAGGGAATATCATCTTCACCGTTTCCAATTCCGGGTTTTATCCGAATGGCGGAGGCCCTATTTACACGGCAAGTAAGCATGCGATTGTAGGGCTTATCCGAGAGTTGGCTTATGAGTTGGCTCCTGAGATTAGAGTAAATGGCGTGTCACCTGGTGGAACGGTCACGGAAATCACTGCGATCCCATGCCTGCAAGATAGCGTAAAACAGATAGATAAGGAAACGAGAAAGAAAAATATTGCAAGTAGAAATCCACTGCAAATTGCTCAGGAAGCAAGTGATCACAACGGCGCCTATGTCCTATTGGCATCTGATAACGCTAAGGCGATAACTGGAACCATCATAGAGAGTGACGGGGGGCTTGGTGTGAGAGGGATGCCTGGTACGACTTTCTGATAATAGGTCGTTCTAAGGCGAAATTGATTACTGAAATATGGTGCAGTCTTGATAAAAGAATACTCGGAACAATTCAATAGAACAAATCGATTTCATTGTAAAGGATATAGATCAAGCCATATCATCATTCAGCAAGTTGCTTGGCTTTATGGAACCGGAATATTTGTTGGCAGGTGCCCATGACCAATCGCAAGTGTTTCATAAAGGAGTCACCTCAGATACGCAGAGTAAGTTTGTACTCATTGACACACTGTAAATCCAGATCGAACTGATGGAAGTGAATGATGAACCAAACACGATGAAAGATTATTTGGTGGGATACGGAGAAGGGATTCATCACCTTGCTTTTGTTGTAGACAAAATTGCTCCTTGTCTCGAAACTTTTGCTACAAGAGTTTATCCGTTGCTACATTCAGGTAAATTCATATCTGTAAACAAAGGGCGTTATGCCTATTTAGATACAGAAGCTTCGTTGTAAACTGTATTCGAATTGCTTGAAAGAGAAACGTCCCAGTCTAAAAAAGTGGGGGGTCATATTGCCGTGCTACTGTTTGGCTCACGGACTATTACCCAAATTGCATTCATAGTGGAAGACATCATTGCGTCTGCTGCCCGCTTAGGGGACTTGCCAAATTTGGAGATTCCTCCAAAAATCGAGTCGGAGGCTGCAGAAGTGACCCAAGTGGCATATAAAGGAGAAGCAAAAGAGGCGGACGCACTATTTTGGTCTTCTGTCAAGAAAGTGGACACCATTTATTGAGCGGTTATGTTGAAAAGCCTACCGCGCTACGCTTGCTGTACTTTCGTGGAGAAACAGTTAAAGTGACAACTGTTCCTCCACGAAAGTTATGAGTGGTT
>NZ_PDYO01000018.1:0-61668 GCF_002743065.1 Sporosarcina sp. P16b
CTTGGATATATGGATATATCCAAGAAGTACCAGTTTGTACACTCGAATTATTGAACCGCCGTATACGGGTCCGTACGTACGGTGGTGTGAGAGGGTCGAACGAATCGAATTACGATTCGTTCACTCTACTCGATTTTTAAAAAAACTGACAGGAGTGTAGCAATGAAATGATCTGAAAACAAAACAACTTTCGTTTTCTGTTGCAGTGGGTTACATAAAAGTCGATTGATCCCTTATAGGTGAAATCGACTTTTTTATTTCTAAAAAAATTAAAGGAGATGGTTTAAGTGGAAAAAGTACTTACGTTTACTAACGAACAAAAGTCGTTGATTTGGAATAGGTTTGTTCAGCCAGCAAATGGAACTGAAGAAGAGGCGAACCATTTCATTGAAGTCTGTGAAACCTTTGGCTTGAATCCTTTGCTTGGCGACATCGTTTTTCAACGTTACGAAACGAAGAACGGACCGAACACATCTTTCATTACTACTCGCGATGGATTGCTCCGTGTTGCTACTACGCAAGAAGGCTATGTAGGACCTCCCAACGCTAACGTGGTTAGAGAAGGTGATACATTCGAGTTCATTCCTTCAGAAGGAAGTGTAAGGCATGAATTCGGTCAAAAGCGTGGTCCAATACTTGGTGCTTATGCAGTTATGCATCATAAGCGTTTTAGACCCGTAGCCGTATTCGTTGATTTTCTGGAATACTTTCAAGCGAATTCAGGGGAACTTAACTCGAAGTATAAAAATAAAAATGTTTGGGATAAAATGCCCTCCGCTATGATTCAGAAAATAGCTGAAGTCTTCGTACTTCGTCGTCAGTTCCCTTTAGGTGGTTTGTATACTCGTGAGGAAATATCGCTCGAAGAAAACAATAACGGCAATAGTGGAAATATGGATGTACCGATGCAGCCTGATCCAGCCCCACAAAAACAAAACGAAGTCGCAGAGAATCAACATACTCCTGCAACATCTGTTCAAAAGCCAAAGGAAAACACTGTCGAAGGGGTATTTATCCTACAAAGTTTTGAAAAAGGCGTAAGTCCACAAAATGTACCGTTTGCAAAATTGAACGTAATGGACAAAGCGACCAATGAAGTAAGTCTTATTTTGGTAAAAGAGAAGGAAGAAACAATTGACTCTCTAAGCCGTGTTCAAATGGGGCAAGAGTTGTCTTTGGTTATTAAAAATGAAAGTGGCTTTAATTTTCTTGAAAAGTTTTCGTATGTTCAGACGGATGAGCAAAATGTTCAAACTGAATCGGAATCTGTTCAAGAGCCTGTTCAACAGGAAAATCAAATGACTTCCGAGCCTACTGAACCGCTCGATACATTCATCATGGAAAAGTATGAACCGGGTAAAACACCAGCTGGCGTATCTTTTGCAAAAATGTATGTGAAAAATATCGCGGATAATAAGCAATCAATGGTGTTTGCACAAGGTCATGAAGCGGTTGAGAAAACGAAGCATCTTTCCGAAGGTAGCGAATTTGAAATGCAGACACGTATTGAAAATGGATTTACGTTTTTCGTGAAATTGAGAGATGCTGATAAAAGGAGTGCTTGATTATGCTTCCAGAGATTCTAAAAGTTGCCGAGGAATATGGACTTACGTTCAATCCTCGGTATCACGGTAAAAAGGAAACTCTTTGCAAGTGTACATTTTGCGAAGAGGATTCTAAGCCGGGAAAAGGAAACAAGTTTTATCTGTCGTTAAATATCCAAGATCAAGTATATAAATGTTGGTATTGTGGCGTTTCAGGAGGCGTTTTAGACTTTGAAGCAAAGTTATCAGGACTTGCCTATAACAAAGTACGCGAAAAGTATTTTGGTAAAAGGAAAAAACCTGTACATCCTGCTGAAAGTTTGAATGGACGCCAGCTTCGATTAATCGGATGGGCTGAATACAAACGAAAAGACCGTAACGATTTCAAAAAGAATCAAGAATCGGTTTTAAGAGATTGGAAAAATTATGAGCATGAAGGGCTTGTAAAACACTTTGCCTTGTTTATGGTGATTGCTCACATTGAAAATCAAGCAGCACGTCAAAATGAACTTCTTCAATATGTCATTCACTCATGTCATAAAACGCAAATTTATTTGTTGTTCAATCGACTGTTGGCTGAGTACGTGAAAGATGAAGACGAACGTGCTGGCTGGGCTAAAGAAGGAACTGTGATAGCGCGAGCGGCGTGGAGAGCATCATTATCAACCTATGACTTTGGAATGGATAAAGTCGTATACAATGTTGTTTTTCTTTGTCACTTACTAAAAATGGATACAATGCAAACGGCGATAAAAGGTGTTCATAAAAAGGAAGCAATCGTGAATGACAAAATGTTTTTCGCTAATTAAAATATCCGTCACCCTTTACGGAGGACAAATAGGGATGTGGCTGTAAATCAGTTACGGGAAAAGGAGAACATTATGAATAACGTAAGTTTAGTAGGTCGATTAACTAAAGAGCCAGAATTAAAATACACACAAAATGGTGTAGCTGTTTGTAATTTTATACTTGCTATTAACCGTCCCTTTAAAAATGCCAATGGTGAAAATGAAGCTGATTTCATTATGATTCAGGTATGGAGAAAGCCGGCTGAAAATGCAGCGAACTTCCTTAAAAAAGGTAGTCAAGCGGCTGTAAATGGTCGTATTAATACTCGACACTACGAGAATGACAAGGGAGACCGTGTATACGTTACAGAGGTGGTCGCTGACTTTGTACAGTTTCTAGATCCGAAACCACAAGGTCAAGGCACTCAAAAACAGCAAGGACAGGGGAGCTACCAGAAACAATCCAATCCGTATGCCGGAAACAGTAGCACTCAAAATCAAAATGGTAATCAATTCGAAACGAGTGGAGGTCCTATTGCGGTAAGCGATGATGACCTGCCGTTCTAATTAAAATTTAGTAGAAGGAGATTGGGTTTCCAGTCTCCTTTTGTTTTTTATAAAAGAAAGAAGAAAGGAGAGATCATATTGATTTACTCTTTTTCGCGATTAAACCTTTACACAACCTGTCCTTATCGATTCTTCAAGAAGTACATTGAGGGATATGAAGAACCGACCACCTATCCTTTAGCTTTGGGTAAAGGGGTCCATAAAGCAGTTGAGGATAAAATTAATGGAGTGTCTCATTCAGAAGCCGTTATAAACGGGATGATTGAAGCAGAGTTTCATCCAGAAGTGACTATGGATGAAATGTCAGAGTTGGTTAGTCATGCACCGATTAAAGAGAACATGGGTGAAACGGAGCTTCATTTTCAACTTTCACTTTCTGGTGCAGATTCAGCCCCAGTGCTACAAGGCTATATAGATCTTGTATCACCAGATGGAAATAAAATAGTAGATTGGAAAACGAATCGCGTCAGATATGATGTTCGTGATAATCATCAATTAGGATTGTACGCGTGGGCTGTAGGTCAATTAAAGGACAGAACACGGGTTGAGGGCAACTTGTATTTTCTTCGATTCAGAAGAGCGAGTAAACACATTTTCAATTATGCTGATATGGAAAGGTCTAGACAGTGGGCATTGAGTGTAGCAAATGAAATCAATTTTAAACGAGAGATTTTAGACATGCTACCAGAAGAAGCGGAAAGTTTATTCTTGTCAACACCTTCTAGCCATTGTAGGCATTGCCCGTTTGTAATTGAATGCTATCGAAAGTTTAGTAGTTATTAATATCAAGAAAAATATAGAAATTCTCAAGAAAGAGGGGTTTTGGTCGATATTATGGCATATGCAACAATGAAAGTGTTGAACTCCGGTAAGGAATATTCGATAGGAGGGTATCGGGATTATCAGTTTCTTTGTTCGGAAAAAATTGATTAATTATAATTTCCGGAACATCTATGGTATAATTAGGGTACTTAATAGATAAACTTGCACATATACGTACCTTAAAGGATGTGATGTATATGTGCGAAAATAAAGAGGAGGAGAAGGATATGGCTACCAAAGCATTAGAAACTAATTTTACTCTAAATCAATCAGAGGCTATGGAAATACTTAATGCTCCAAGAAGAACGATTAGAGAGTCTAATATATTTAATGATATCAAGCTATCCCAAGCAAATAAAGTAAAGCATGCCGCTAGTATCCTTAAGTCACGTAAATAAATGGAGATTATTAGTTTAAACTCACTATTAGAGGCTGATGAATCCGAAGGGAGAGACGTTCATTCTTATCTCTCTTCTTTTAATTGCGAAATAAACCATGATGTAGAGAACTTTTTACATGAAAAAGCTATTGATAGTGAAAAAAGAGGATTTACTAGAACAACTTTAGTAATTGATGAAAAACAAAATAATGACATTGTTGGATATTTCACACTAATGGTAAAGAACTTTGATTTTTTAGATGTGTCAGGAACGAACAGAAAAAAGTTAACAGGAGATAAAAGAGCAACAACATTTATAACAATCCTTATTGCACAACTGGGACGCTCCGACTTATATAAAGGCAAAGTTAGTGGTAGTGAAATATTGGAATTTGCTTTAGAGAGATGTAGTATGGTTAACGAATTATCTGCTATAAAAATTGCGTGTGTTGAATATGAGGAAAACGATAAATTAATTGAATTCTATAAAGGTAATGACTTTCAGCAAATACAAAAAAATGAAAGTGGTTACATAATAAGCTATGTTAGATTATAGAATAAACATATAAACAACTACATAGGATAAACTTTAATTCAAATTAAAGCAACCGTGAAATTAGGTGTTTTTTTGTTAGAAATTATTTAGACACATCCAGCTGTCAGTAATCTACTGGGTTTACTAGATACAGGTATTCCGAAGTGTTGCGCCACTTTCTTTCATTTGATAAACTTAATCTATATTCTATTAGTTTTCAAGTCATCGTATTTAGATGAAAGTCGTTATACCTTTTCTTTTTTATAAAAGGAGATTCGACATAAAGGTTGTAGCCTTTGAATTCTCATTTCGAGAAAAGCTAGGTAGATGTAATTGTACGTCAAAAAATTGCTTTCGGGCATAATCACATGGGGTATTTACGCATTTTTGCGTGATATATATTAAAAGTCGATTGAATCCTTCGGGATGCGGTCGGCTTTTTTTGTTTTCAAAAATAAAGAGGGAATGGAGTGATTTAAATGGTTGGAAAACAATTAGAGAGTCTTATTTCCAATGTTAAAAAAGGAGGTGCGAAGAAATCTTTCATCTGTTATATAGATGAAAAGAAAGAATGGAAATTTCTTGTCTTTAAGTTTGGTGGTATCTACCAACTGGATGGTAAAGGAGAAGTTAAAAAGCTGAATTTGCTTACCGATATTCAAGATATTTTCTTGTCCATTGAAAACGGTGATGTGAAGGTTATTGGTAGCGGAAGTATTGGAATTTAAAGGAGGAGTTTAATCATGGTACTCGCAAAAACAGAAGAAGTTAAAAGCATGGATTATGCAATAAAACTAGGTAAGGAAATTGAACGGGTCGAAGCAGCTGCGAAAGCAATGAAAGTTGAATTGAAAGCATTCGTTGATGTTAATGGTCCAGTTGATACCGGTGACGTGATTTGGGATTATAGCATATCCGCATCATGGAGTTTCAACGAAGAAGGGCTGAAAGAATTAGCGCAGAACATGGTTCTTGAAGGCGTTAATCCATGGAAAGTGTTGAACATTACTGCTTCTAACCTGAAAAAGTTGGGTTGGGATGATGCCATTGTAGCAAAAATGGGCGAAAAAAAAGAGACAAGAAGATTCTCGTCTCGTAAAAAGTAATTCTTTAAAACAATGTAGATTCATTATAACATAAAAAGCCTTCCACCGGGCAAGGAATGAGTGGCACATGAACGCTAGTGCCACTCGGTACTAGCTTTGTGTGAGAGAGGACTATCAAAAATGACAACAATAAAATATATTACTTCTGCACGTGAAGCAGTAGCAACATACAATGCAATCGGTTCTGAAAGTGTCATAGAATTGCAGGACATTCTTGCTGTTTTAATCGGACCAACTTCAACACCTGAATTTACAGGTCGATTAGCGGGTCGTGGAATAAGAGCCTTAGTCGAAATGACTGTTTCCGAATTAGAAGAGGAAGGCATGACACATAATGCAGCTTTGAAAGTTCATTCGGGAATGCTCCTTGCAAAAAAAGTACGGAATGCTGGAAAGAATGAAAAACGTTATACAATCAGGTCGCCTGAAGATGCAGCGTCTTATTTAATGGCCGACATGACATCTCTTACACAGGAGCATTTTGTAGTATTATTTTTAAATGTAAAAAATGAAGTGCTTCATAAAAAGACGATTTTTATCGGTAGCTTAAATTCCTCGATAGTACATCCACGCGAGATATATCGCGAAGCTGTAAAACATAGTGCTGCATCCATAATTTGCGGGCACAATCATCCCAGTGGATCGCCGGAACCTTCACCGGAAGACATTGATGTTACTAAGAGACTGGCTGAAGCTGGCAGTGTGATGGGAGTGGAGCTTTTGGATCATGTGATTATAGGAGACCATCAATTCTTATCACTTAAAGAAAAAGGATATATGTAAAAAAATCTGACAAAGAGCGTATTAATTTACGCTCTTTATTTTTCATCAAAATTAGATCCGAGGAGAATGCAAAATGAAAAGCTTATTTTCAAAAGTATGGAACCATTTTAATAGAAAGAACATAGAAATTGAAAAATTACAGGACGCAAATAAAGCACTTGATCAAGAAAATTTCCGGTTAACTAATTCGTACAACGTGGAATGGGATATATCAACGTATCGGGAGAAAAGAATTGTGAAATTGGAAAAAGAAAAAAAGGATTTGCAATATGTAATAAACGAATCCAAGAGGAAGGTAATGGAAACAAAAAGCTTTATGGATGAAAAAATAAAGGATTTGGTATTGCAGATTAAAGTTCCGACAGAAAGTATTTCCTTGTTGCACTTGTTCCGAACTGAATTACGCCAAGGATATGACTCATCGTGGGTAGCCATCTTAAATACTCCCAATGGGGTAGAGGTACTATATTTAACTTGCCGAGATGGAGAAAGTAGCGGTGGATTGACTAAGGAAATTGGAAAGTGTCAAACGATAGATCACGTAAGAGCTTTAGATCAAAGAGAACATATTTGGTATGATTGACTAAATTTATTTGAAAGGCGTTCCTTGTGTATTCAATGGAACGTCTTTTGTTTTTTTATTAATACATTTGAAAGGATGATTTGTATGATGTATTGGTATGAAATGTTGCTACAGAAGCTATGCGTTCGACTACCAAGTTAGAAAACTTCTTTGACATATCGGAATTGATAAACATAAACATTCACAGTAAATTGTGAGTGTTTTATTTTTGCAACATAAAATAAATTATGTTGTATTTTTGCGTTTTATTATATATGATTAAGGTCATAATGCAACATAGATTATAAATTATAATGAAAAATAAATGCAACATAATTTACAGGAGATGATATTATGATGGAAGCTTTCCAGGAATATTTAAATTCAAGTGACCTAAGTGAAAATACCATCAAAGGATACACTCAATCCGTTAATGGATATATAAAATGGTTCGATGAATCAAAAGCTGTTTCATTCACTAAGTTGCACCGGGAAAATATGGGAGAATATATATCCTATCTTAAAACAATTGAAACGGTAGGACCTAAAACGATTAACACGAAATTAAGCGGTTTAGTAAAATTCAACGAGTTTTTAATTCATGACAAAAAACAATCGGATCTAGTTATTGAAAAAAATGATTTTGTTAAAGTTCAGCAGCAATATGCGTCCCTTGCAAAAGTTGAATTTCAGGATGCAGAAATGTTTCGTCAGTTAGTGTTGGACAGTGGAAAGGCAAGAAATTATGCAATCGTTACTGTTCTAGCCTATGGGGGATTACGCATTTCAGAAACACTCAATTTAAAAACAACCGATATTAACTTGGTGTCCCGTGAAATACTTATTGTGGACGGGAAGGGCGATAAATCAAGAACAGTCTTTATGGGGGAGAAAGTGAAGATTGCCTTACAGTCATGGCTGCGGGAAAGAAAGGAGAAAGGAATAGATTGCGAATTTCTTTTCCCGAGCAATCGAAACAGGAGGTTGGATCGTACTGTTGTAAATAGGTTGTTTAATACTTATTCAGCCAAGATTGGAAAAGATATTACTCCACATGATCTACGGCATTTTTTCTGTTCAAATGCGATTGAAAAAGGCATGAGTATTCATGAAGTGGCTAATCAAGCTGGACATTCAAATATTCATACGACGATGTTATATACGAACCCCACAAAAAAGGAAATGCTTGAGAAGATGAATCGACTTTAAAAATGAATCTAACTTATAATTGAAGAGGTTCTATGCGACAATAAGTGTAACACAGGGGGATTATGACCCTGCAATCTCCGTGTGGGTGATTGTAGGGTTGTTTTTATTTAATGAAAAATAACGCCAAAAGTGACAACCCCCCTTCGAATAAAATTGTTTCTTTGCTAGTGAAAATTGATTTTGAAACTCATCCTGGCGTAATCAATTTTACATAAGAATTCAAACATGAAATTTGCAGTTGTGTTAACACTCGTAGCAGTAGGAATATTGGTGGCAGCGGTTATATTAAGCAATAACCAAGAAACTTCCGAATTAAAACAGGCGATGTTAACTTGACATTTTTCCTTAATAATATTAATCTAGAAATACAAATTACTCAAATAATCATTTGAATGATGAAACAATAAAAGATAATAATAATATAAATTTGAGGTGACAATTTTGTACTGGATTACTCTTATTACACTAGCATTTGACCAACTTGCTAAATATATGACTAGGAACTTTATGGAATACGGTGAAACTATTCCTATTATCAATAACTTTTTCCATCTTACGTCCCATCGTAATACAGGAGCTGCGTGGGGAATTTTTTCGGGGCAAAAATTCTTTCTAATTAGTATAGCTTTTATTGCGATTATTGCCATTATCTTATATTCCCGAAAAGTTACGGATAAACTAACACGTATAGCCCTTGGTTTTTTCATGGGAGGTGCGGCTGGTAACGTAACAGACAGATTAATCTTCGGAGAAGTCACGGATATGTTTGATATTCGATTTATAAATTACCCTATTTTTAACACAGCAGATGTCTTCCTTATTAGTGGGGCTATCTTATTACTAATAAGTACTTATAGAGAATCAAAAACTGAGAAAATTAATCCTATCATTTAAGAATAAGTCTTTATTTAAATCAGTAGTTAATACTTCCCTAAAGAGTTTCGGACTACCGATATAATAAATTATCCCATTTACAATCCCTTTAATACCCTTACCTGTAATAGAAGAGAAATCCTCTACCAGCACATCAGAATATGAAATATTTTCTTCTTCTGCTTTTTTCATGATGGCTGAAGCAAGCGGATGCTGGGAACGATATTCTAATGCAGTAATGATCGCCAATAATTCTTTGTCATTCATTTCATTATTCAATACAGTAAAATCAGTTACAACTGGAACACCTTTTGTTAATGTACCTGTTTTATCAAATGCGATTGCCTTTAAGGCACCGATTTCTTCTAAATACACTCCGCCTTTAATAAGAACCCCTTTTTTCGCAGCATTCCCAATTGCTGAAACAATAGAAATTGGAGTCGATATGACCAACGCACAAGGACAACCAACAACAAGAACAGCTAATCCTTGATAAATCCATGTTTCCCAGCTGCCACCAAAGAGTAAAGGAGGGACTACAACAACTAATGCCGCAATGGCCATAATGATTGGCGTGTAATATTTCGCAAATTTATCGACAAATGCTTGCGCTGGAGCACGTTCTCCTTGTGCCTCCTCTACAAGATGAATAATTTTAGAAATTGTTGTATCTTCTACAAGTTTTGTTATTTTTACTTCGAGTAATCCTTCTTCGTTTAAAGTACCTGCAAATACTTCATCATTAACTGTTTTCCCGACAGGGACTGATTCGCCTGTAATCGCTGCCTGGTTGACAGCAGAATAGCCATTTACGACTACACCATCCATCGCAATCTTTTCACCAGGCTTTACAATCATGATATCCCCAACAGCAATATCATCGACATGAATCATTATTTCTTGCTCATTACGTCTAACGAGTGCTTCTTTAGGGGCAATCCCCATTAGAGAACGAATCGAATTTCTTGCTCGATCCATGGAGAATCGTTCAAGCTCTTCACTGAGAGCAAAGAGAATGACAACAAGAGCAACTTCTCCCCATTCACCAATAATGGCTCCACCTATAACAGCCACTGTCATAAGGGTTTTCATGTCAAATTCTAAGCGCAGTAAGTTTTGCAAACCTACCTTAAAAAGTGACAATCCACCTACCAACATTGATGCTAAAAACAATAGGGTTGTAAGAAGATTCTCTTCTCCATTTACAAAGTGAGAGAAAAAACCGAATGCAAGGAACGAAGTTGAATAAAGCAATGTACTATACTTTTTATAAAATGGAACTTTCTCTTCTTGCGTATCTTCAGTTACCCCTTGCGAAACATTGCGAGTAGACTTTTCAGGCGTTACTTTAAGATTCTCAAATGCACCGGCTTTTTCTAATTCTTCAATCGTTGCATGACCGTAAACATCAATTTTAGATGCACCAAAATTTACTTTTGCATTCTCAACTCCAGAAAGCTGTTTTACATTCTTCTCGAATTTACCCGCACAGCTTGCACATGTAAATCCTTCAACACGGTATACGCTTTTGTCCTCTTTAACTTCTCGCCTTGGTTTTTCAGGGTCAACTTTAAGATTTTCGAATGCACCAGCTTTTTCTAGTTCTTTAATCGTTGTATCTCCGTAAACAGATATTTTAGATGCACCAAAATTCACTTTTGCATCCTGCACTCCCGGAAGTTTTTTCACATTATTTTCAAACTTCCCTGCACAATTTGCGCATGTAAACCCTTGAACACGGTAAACATTTTTTTCAGCATCTAATTCTTTTGTTGTAGACAATTTTTAGAACCTCCTTCTGATATACACATGCAATCTGTATTAGTCATACGTAATTTTAATCCTAGTATCGTCGTACTCATTTGTACCAACCTTCTTTCGAATGTTCATGGGCAATATTTACTAATTGATGGACATGTTCGTCAACCAAAGAGTAGAAGACAAGCTTACCTTCTTTCTTGGAAGCGGTAATCCCCATATCACGTAAATAACGCAAATGGTGGGAAGCGTTTGCTGTGGATGTCTTTAATACATTGGCGACATCACAGACACACATTTTCTCTTCCAGTGTCAATGCATATGCAATCTTTAAGCGATTGCTATCTGCAAGGGCTTTAAACAGCAATTCGACACCGCTGATTTCGTCAATCCGATCACTGACACGGTTAACGACTGTTTCGTCATAACAATACGTCTCACATGAATCCTTTGTAGTAGATCCAATTTTTTCTTTGATTTTCCCCGTCATTTTTTCACCTCATTCAAATATTCATTTGACTGACTTTACTATATGCAACCGTTGAAAAATTGTCAATAAAAACGTTCAAATGGTTGTTTTAATGTTTGTGTTTTCCGTTAAAATGAAATCAGAGTTAACAACTGTTTCGTCATAACAATACGTCTCACATGAATCCGTTGTAGCAGAGTCAATTTTTTCTTTGATTTTTTTCGTCATTTTTTCACCTCATTCAAATGCTCATTTGATTGACTTTAGTATATGTAACCGATGAAAAATTGTCAATAATAATACTCAAATGGCTGTTTTAATGTGTGTGTGTTCTGTTAAAATGAAAACAGAATGAACGTTACTACTAACGCTTTTAGGAGGCTGGAAAAATGAAAAGAATAATAAGTGCAACACTGATTTTACTGTTCGCATTTTCATCTACTGTATCCGCACATACAGGTTTAACTAGTTCATCGCCAGCTGATGGGGAAGACATAACCGAAGACGTCTATGAAATTGTATTGGAATTTAATACAAAAATTGAAACGACAAGTTCAGTGAAAGTCTTTAACGAGAATAAAGAGGAAATCATCGTCAGTAATACCCAAGTGAGTGATAATGTGATGACAGGAGGTTTCGCATCGCCATTGGATAATGGTACATATACAGTGGAATGGAAGATTATTGGTGCGGATGGCCATCCGATACAAGGAACTTATTCATTCACGGTAAGTCAAGACACATTGGAAGATCCAGCAGTGCCTGAAGAAACCGAAGAAACCCCTACTACTCCACTGGAAGAATCAATAGAAAAACCTGTAGAGCAGGAAATTGAAGATTCATCGAAAATAGCGTCTAATGATGTACTCGTTGTAATCCTTGTTATTTTATTTACTATTGCCGGCAGCTTTTTCGGCTGGATCATAGGAAGAAGGCAAAGTAAATGATTTGGATTTATATTTCTGAAAGTTTGTTATATCTCTGTTTCTCGCTATTAATGGGCGCATTTATCATTCAATTTATTCCGGCACGACTGAAACCGGAAATACGTATTCCAAAACGTCTGATTCAACTCTCTGTGTTAGGAGTTGTGTTCTTTTCAGTTGCACCCGTGATTAGGTTGGTCATATTTCTATATGAAGACATCGGTTTGATGTTGACGATGCAAAACGTTCTCGGAGGGTTTGAAGTAGGGAAGGCTTGGAATGTCACTGTCATACTTGCAATTTTCTTTTACCTGTTTGTTTCGTTGTTCCCGGTATTGAAAAGCAAAGTCCTGTCTGGTATATCACTTGTTTTCACTTTCATTCTACTTTTGGCATTGGGATGGGCGAGCCACGCAGCATCCCTTACTGAATGGGGTGGCTTCGTTTCTCATTCATTACATTTTTTAGCCGTTACAGTGTGGGTTGGAATTCTCCTTATCGTAGGCTGGTGTTCAAAAAACCAAGAGAATTGGCTTTCTTATTTAAGGTGGTTTACCCCTTTGGCCATCGCGTGTTTTCTCACGATTACGGGAACTGGGTTATTTCTCATGACGTTGGTGATTGATGTAAATGAGTATGGGGACGCATGGATGCTACCCTATGGACAAGCCTTATTGGTGAAGCATCTGACCATCATCCCTGTTTTATTTTTCGCTTTCATAAATGGATTTTGGATTAGACGTAAATTGAAGCGACAAGAGCAAATTAACCCAATACCGTGGTTGAAGTTTGAAAGCATTCTACTATTTTTCACCTTTGTTTCGACAGCGGTTTTGGGACAACAGGAACCACCTCATAGTATTGAGACAACACTTGCTGGTAGTGGTCCCTCTGCTATGTTTGATTATTTTTATTCAGGGATCATTGAGCCAACAATGAGTTTGCAATTTGGATTAAATACAATAAATACATTATTTTTTATGGTAGCCCTCATTTTCATGTGGCTTATCATATACAGCTTCAGGAAAAAGGCGCCCGCAGTTGTTCCTTTTTTCTTGGGGATGTTCAGTGTCCTTTCGCTCTATTTTGGATTAATGGCTAGCATTCAATAATAAATATAAGAGAAGAGGTATTTGATGAAACAGAATAAGAATTCAAATATGAAATTTGCAGTTGTGTTAACACTCGTAGCGATAGGAATTTTGGTGGCGGTTGTTGTATTAAGCAATAAACAGGAATCTTTGCCAATAGAAATAAAACAAATCGATGTAACTGGACAGCCCTCAATTGGGGAGAAAGACGCTCCTGTAACGGTTGTTGAATTTGGAGACTTTAAATGTCCGTCATGTAAAGCGTGGGGGGAAATGATATATCCGAAATTAGTTGATGAGTATGTTGAAACAGGTAAAGTTAAATTTTCATTCGTGAACGTATTATTCCATGGAAACGAATCGACGTTAGCATCGATTGCTGCTGAATCCGTATATGAGCGGAGCCCGGGTATGTATTGGAACTTTCATCAAGCGATGTTTGATGCACAGCCAGTTGAAAATCATGATGGACCATGGATAACTCCCGAAAGAATTCTTGAAATTGCAAGTGGTTTTCCTGAGATTGATCAAACACTGTTAAAAGAAGACATGGAACAGGAAGCGACTATGGAGAGTGTTAAGATTGATGAAGATTTAGTAAGAGAAGCCGGTGTTTCAATGACTCCGACCATTGTGATAAATGGGAAAATGATGGAGGATCCTTTTGATTACGAAGCCATTAAGACGACAATAGAACAAGAGATTAAGGATGAAAAGTGATGGGGAGAATAAAAGAAAAATCAAAACCACAGGGATTCTTATTATATGTTGCATGGGTTGTCTCATTAGTTGCCATGTTCGGGAGCTTGTACTTCAGTGAAATTAAAGGGTATATTCCTTGTGAGTTATGTTGGTATCAGCGTATCCTCATGTACCCCTTAACATTGATCTTAGGGATTGGAACTTTCCAGAATGACAGTTCCGTTAAAAAGTTCGTGCTTCCGTTAGCACTTATTGGAGGAAGCATATCGCTCATGCATTATTTGGAGCAGAAGATACCGGGGTTTGGCGGAATCAAGCCATGTGTGAGTGGTGTACCTTGTAGTGCCCAATATATCAATTGGTTTGGATTTATTACGATACCATTTTTAGCGTTAGTGGCATTTGTGATTATTGCTTGCTGCATGTTTTTTATCAAATCAAAGAAACCAATTGAGTAAAGAACTGTATTAGAGAAGCCAAAGAAGCCGCGGTTGTCATTCCTTTGGCTTCTTTGCGTTGGAAAATACTTTTAGGGGAGAGAAACTTATGCGGTATGAGACTATTGTTATAGGGGCGGGACAAGCTGGATTGACGATGGGATATTATTTAAAACAAAACAAAAAACGTTTTTTAATTCTTGATAAAGGGCAGGCTTTGGGGGAAGTATGGAAAAATAGATACGATTCATTGAAGTTGTTTACACCTAGAATGTATAGTTCATTGCCTGGTCTTCCACTAGATGGTAAACAACAGGGGTTTCCGTCAAAGAATGAAATTGCGAATTATATAAAGCGCTATTCGGAAACATTTGCATTACCTGTTGAACTGAATACCGAGGTTCTGTCAGTAACAAAAGACGAAGAAGATTTTTGTGTAGAAACCACAAAAGGTATATTTTATACGACGAATGTTGTGGTTGCCACAGGACCATTTCAAAAGAAGTGGATTCCCGCATTTTCGAGTTCTCTAAGTGAAAATATCTTACAGCTACATTCATCTGAATATAGGAACTCTAGCCAGCTCCAGCAAGGAAATGTACTTGTTGTTGGAGGGGGCAATAGTGGTGCCCAAATTGCGGTTGAATTGTCGGAAGAAAAAGAAACGTATTTAGCTATTAGTAAAAAGCCAAGATATTTCCCATTAACGATAGGTGGAATGAGTGTATTTTGGTGGTTGGATAAATTGGGAATACTAAAAGTGACGAACACATCATTTATCGGGCGTTTGTTACGAAAAAAGGGCGACCCGATTTTCGGAAGTGACTTAAAAAATGCAGTAAAAGAATGGGCAATTACGTTAAAGGGGAGAGCTGTCAGTGGCGCGTATAACCAAGTCACATTTGAGGATTCAACTAGACTTGAGGTGAAAAATATAATATGGGCAACTGGATTCCAACAAGAGTATGAGTGGCTAAAAGTGGATGGTGTAATTGATCAGCGGAAAAAACTTATTCATAATAGAGGTATAAGTCCGATAGAAGGGCTCTATTTTTTAGGTTTACCATGGCAATCACGCAGGGGTTCCTCTTTGCTTCAGGGAGTAGGTTATGATGCCAAGTATATAATTGATCACATGAAGAACACAACTAAGTAAAGGGGACGCTTAAATGGAGAATCATCAACATAATCACTTTGCGGAAAAACGGGAAGGGAATAAACGGGGTCTCATCATTGCCTTATCTATTACAACAATCATTATGATTTTGGAGTTTTTTGGTGGGCTTTTCACAAATAGTTTAGCCCTGCTATCAGATAGTGGTCATATGCTTTCCGATGCAAGCTCAATGGCTTTAAGCCTTGTGGCAATTTGGTTCGCAAGTAGACCACCCTCCTCGAATAAAACATATGGTTATTATCGATTTGAAATTTTGGCTGCTTTATTTAATGGAGTAACGTTATTTGTGATTGCTGGTTTTATTGTCAAAGAAGCCATTCAACGTTTTAATGATCCACCAACAGTCGCAAGTGGAACGATGATTATCATTGCATTCATCGGGTTAGCGGCAAATCTTCTTAGTGCAGTAACTCTTCTTAAAAAAGCTGATGTAAAAGAAAATATCAACCTGAAAAGTGCGTATATACACATAATAGGCGACGCTCTAGGTTCTGTTGGTGCAATAGTGGCTGGTTTGCTCATGCTTCTGTTCGACTGGTACATTGCAGATCCAATCATTTCAGTTATTGTCGCTTTGTTAATTTTGAAAAGTGCATGGGGTGTGCTTAAACAGAGTATTCATATCTTAATGGAAGGTTCGCCAGTGATAATCAATAAAGAAGAAGTTTTAACAATATTAGAAAATATCGAAGGTGTGAAAAATGTTCATGATCTTCATATTTGGACAATCACTTCGGGCCTAGATACATTGAGCTGTCACATTCTAATTGAAGATAGGAAAGATGAACAAGAAGTTCTTCAACAGGCAATTAATCTAATACGCGACAATTACAAAATTGAACATACAACGATTCAAATTGAAAAGTCGAATCTTCAGCATCAGGAATTGAGTATATAATTAAAAACGAATATATTCAAAAGTACTCGGGGTTAGGATGCTAAGGTAAGCTTATTTAAATAAGTCTTTAACATAATTTCAAATCGAGAGCCATATAAACATAGAGACAAATGACTGGAGGATGGTTTTTTGACTCATATCTGGTTTATTGGCTTTTTATCAACATTTGCAGGAATAGGTGTGGGTGGAGTCATCGCAACACTGATAAATGGTTTTAAGAGAAGTATTGGTACAATCTACGCGGTATGTACTGGGTTAATCTTAGGCTTATTAAGTTTCGAAATCGTACCAGAAGCTATACAACTAGGTAACTGGGTTGTTTTTGCCCTAGGTTTCTTGGTTGGAGTTATTATATTCGAGCTTATCCATATGGGATTTCATAAGAATCCAGTAATTTCAAAAGGATCACGGAAACAACATAATTTAAGAATAGGATTATTCCTAGCTTTAATTATTTCTATTCACAATTTTCCTGTAGGAGTGGTTCTTGGAACCAGTGAACATTCTCAATTTAGCCTAGCCCTATTACAAGCGTTGATATTGCACAATATTCCCGAAGGTATGATATTATTTATGCCATTATTTATGGCTAGAATTAGATTTTACTTATTATTTCTTCTTTCTATTATCATTGCAGTACCCGTTGCAATAGGGGCTTTCATTGGTGAAATGATTGGTATGCAAAATCAACTATTATGGGCGTTCTTAATAAGTTTGACAGTCGGAACGATTTATATGGTTACGATAAAGGAAATCCTACCTGAATCAATTAGGCAATCATCCAATATATATAGCTTACTGGTCGCACTAATTGCTTTTTGTCTGGTAGGTGCGTATCTGATTTCTTCATAAGGTTTAAGTAAACATTGTTTCAATTCCTAAATTAATAAGATTACACATGGATAAGCAACAATTAGACAGAAGAATTAGGGACAATTAAAAATACATGATAACTATGTTGGTAAAATATTCAGGCTCCACGTGGACATGAACATCGTACACTTCATGTTCATTTATCAATACTTTTTCAACCTGGCTGGAAATATCGTGGGCTTTTCCAATATTTAACGAAGAATCAACGGTAATAATCACATCTATTACTTCATTATTTCCGTAGTTCCTACCTTTAATTTCTTTTATACTTACAACTCCATACACTTCTTGAATTACCTCTCGATATAGTTTAATTTTAACTACGTCAAAACCATCCGAAAGTTCGTGGGAAGCTGATTTGAAGATATCCCAAGCTGTTTTGCATATTAGCAGCCCAACAATTATTGCGGTTAGCGTATCCAGCCACGGCATATTAAATTGTGAACCAAATATTCCTACGGCTGTACCTACACTTACCCAAGCATCTGAAATGTTATCTTTTGCAGCCGCCATGACTGCTTTACTATTAATTTTTCCTGCTAATTTTTTGTTGTAACGGTAAACAAAATACATAACTAATGCGGAAAAAACGCCTACGTAAGCAGCTCCAATATCTGGGGACTCTTTACCTCCTTGAAACATGGAGGTAACGGCTTCATTCAATACTTGTATCCCAACTGCCAACATAATAAATGAAGCGACCATAGAGGCAATCGTTTCACTCTTCCAATGACCGTAACCATGGTCTTTGTCAGGTGGCTTTTGTGAAAGCCTTAATCCTACCAGAATAGCGATGGATGCAATGATATCAGTTGTATTGTTTAAACCATCTGCTTTTAAAGCCGCAGAGTCACTCAAATATCCGGAAATTAACTTTAAGACGGAAAGGACAATATAAGCGATAATACTGATGATTGCTCCACGTTCCCCCAATTTAAGATCATTATATTTTTGTTTTTCCAATACTTTCACTCCTATCTATTTATCCAAAATCAGATATACAGCAACTTTGACCATATTATTTGTTTTAAATTTATCTTTACTTTCATTACTCCGAGTAAAATTCTTTCCCTTAAGCAACAAAAACCCCCGACCGATAGCGGTCGAGGGTTTGAGATTAAAAAAATATAGTTTTGGGATGCCATATATTGTATCATTTTTTATCATCACTCACTTGAATTTGGTGTTTAGTTATCTTAACATGGCTAGAATGATATAACAATAAAAATGGGCAGTGTAGTATTTATAAGATTTGTGGAGGAACCTTGGGAAAATGTTAACATCCATTAGATAGGTTTAATACTCTCCATATATCCTTGAATATCTTCTTCGGACATTTCGCCTGTTATAATCTTTACAATCTTGCCTTCTGTATTGATAAGGAGAGTAGTCGGCAACGGTTTAATGTTATAAGACTGCATTACACCTTTTGTTTTATCAATTAAGGTAGGGAAAATCATTCCATATTGTTCAGCGAATGTTCGAACTTTCAAGTCAGACTCTGCGATATTGACCGCTAATATTTGAACCCCTTGATCTTTATAAACCTCATATTGTCGCCCCATCGCAGGCATTTCCTTTTTACACGGTGCACACCAAGTCCCCCAAAAGTTTAGGAAGACTCCTTGCCCTTTATAATCAGAGAGTTTATGGCTTTCACCGTTTAAGTCAACTAATGCGAAATCAGGCGCATCATCTCCAACTTTTAATACATCATGTTTTTCTTTTGTTAAGCTGTTGTATATTGTAAATACGATAGCACTTGTCAATACGATTAAAACAATTAACCGCATCATGAAACGATTCTTCTTTTTGTTATTCAACTTACGGTTGCTCCCTTCAAGAACTTGCAGGATATGAACGGCATACCTGGACTGTCTTTATTTATGATTATTATTATACTAAAGATCTATCAAAAAACTATGCAGTCACAAATCTGTCATGATTGTAGATAGAATCATTTCTTTTCGTCATATTCAGCCGTTTCTGCATATTTATTTCATAATTGTTCTTTATACTAAATTTCAGGAGAGGGGCGAATGTTCAATTGAACAGAATCTCTACCAAGCTAACTGCTTATTTTTTCATTGCTGTACTGATCATGGAAATATTCCTTATTGGATATCTCCATCAGAATATCATTCATTCACGGATCGACGAGGAGTTCTCCCGATTATTGGCAGTGGGTTCAAATCATCGGGATGTACTTATCGAACATTATTCAGATACAACAATGAAACATATTGTATTGATGGAAAAAGACGGAGATCGGGAAGTCATAATTACAGATAGCCAAGGCGATATCATTCAAAGCTCAAAAGAAAACAAAGAGGTACTGGAAAAATACCTTCCTACAGCAAAAGATATTGATTTGAAGAACGATCAGATTCTAGCTTCGGACTGGGAAGGGTTACCATATATCATTAGTGCACATCCATATAAAGTAGATTCAAGCCATTCAGGTTATATAATCATGTTTCAAAGTACACGTCCAATTGAACAGTTAGTCGGTAAGTTGAACATGTATTTTGGTTTGGCAGGTGTGACGAGTATAGTCGTTTTACTTATTATTTACGCTGCACTTTCCAAATTTCTTACACGTCCATTAATCCGAATGAAGGAAGCGACGGAGAAATTGAGCGAAGGAGATTTTGATGTAAGCCTTCCGTTTATTGGGAATGACGAGCTTGGCGAATTGTCAGGCTCTATTCAAAAGCTTGCGAACGACTTGGAGCGATTAAAAACGGAACGTAATGAGTTCTTAGCCTCAATTGCCCATGAATTAAGTACGCCATTGACGTATTTAATCGGCTATTCGAAAGTGGCTATGAGACAAGGGGTAAATGAGAAGGATCGTAAACATTATCTTGAAATTATCGCAGAAGAGTCGGACCGTATGAAAGAACTTGTTAAAAATTTATTGGATTTAGCGAAAATGGATGAAAATACTTTCACAGTATCGAAGGAATATTTTAAGGTATGTCCGTTCTTTGAGGATATCCTCCAGCTTGTTGGACCTTCTTTTAATTTGAAGAAACTGAGCCTAGAGATAATTTGTGAAGAGGATTTCGAAATCCATGCAGATCCTTTGAGATTAGAGCAAATAATTTTGAACTTACTTGATAATGCTTTGAAATATTCAATAGAGCAATCGGTAGTCACAATAAAGGTTTTCAAGAAAGGGAAGAAAGTAGCCATTTCCATTGCGGATTTCGGAATCGGAATCCCGTCCGAGGAGACCCCGTTCATTTTTGAAAAACTTTATCGAGTGGAAAAATCACGCTCTCGTACATCAGGTGGATCAGGTATTGGTCTGGCAATCGTAAAAGAACTTGTCGATGCCCACAATGGAAGCATTGAAGTGGAAAGTAGCCTAGGAAGAGGTAGTACGTTCACCATCATAATATGAGGGGGGTATACACCTACATGAGAACAATCTTACTAATTGATGATGAGCAAAGGATGTTAGATCTCATTGAATTATTTCTAATTCCGCATGGCTTCAAATGTATTAAAGAGACAAGTGGAAAGAAGGCATTAGGAATAATTAAGAAGGAGAAAGTTAGCCTTGTACTTTTGGATATTATGATGCCGGAAATGGATGGTTGGGAGGTGTGCGAAAAAATCCGCGAGTTTTCTGATGTCCCTGTCATCATGTTGACGGCTAGAACCGATAAGCTTGATTTGGTAAAAGGACTAGAGAGCGGCGCTGACGATTATATTACAAAACCTTTTGATGAACGAGAGTTGTCGGCAAGGGTGAATGCACTGTTGCGCCGTTTTCCCGAGGAAGAAAAAGAGACAGAAATGATTATTTATGGTGATTTTAAGCTAGATAAAGAAACTTATTCATTACAATTTAGAAACTTGAAAGTGCCGCTGACGCTAAAAGAGTTTTTTATTGTTGAAGCTTTGATCTCACGGCCAACAAAGACTTATACAAGGGAACAGTTATTACATGCCGCATGGGATTATAATACGTACACGGATATCCGGACAGTGGACTCGCATATACGTAACCTGAGAGATAAATTAAAAACTACCGGATTTCCCATTGATGAATTTTTAAAGACAGTATGGGGAATCGGATATAAATGGAACTAAAGGAGAAATATCATAATGAAAAAAATGAGAATGGTCGCCGGATTGCTATCACTGCTCTTCGTCATCTCCGCTTGTAGCAAAGAAAGTGAACCGTATGCTTTTGAAAAAGTGGAAAACAGTAAATTTGAACACTTACATGGCTTGGGATATATAAATGGAGGGCCCAAAATTGTAATATCTACTCATGATGGCCTTTATGAATATGATGAAGAAGGTTGGAAAGAAGCAAACAGCGAAAAGCATGATTATATGGGTTTCCAAGCCGTACGTGAAGGTTTTTTCTCAAGTGGTCATCCAGAGCCAGGATCCGACTATAAAAATCCGCTCGGTCTTGTCAAAAGTACGGATCGGGGGGCTAGCTTTGATAAATTAGCGTTCTATGGTGAAATCGATTTTCATTATCTTGCGGCAGGTTATGACTCAAACGCAATTTATGTGCTAAATGAAATGCCTATGGAAGAGATGACAGGGGGGCTTCATTATACCTTGGATGAAGGAGCCACTTGGAATGAGGCCTCTATGAATGAATTCAACTCGGGATTCATCTCGAATTTGGCTGCTCATCCATCACAGAAAGAGATGATTGCCATCGGAAGTAAAGAGGGTATATTCCTTTCGAGGGACTACGGCGAAAATTTTGCACTTTTTAACGATGCGAAAATGGTTCTAGCTGTAACTTTGACTGAAAATGGTGGGTACTATTCGAGCTATGAAAATGAAACGGTACAACTCCAATCATTCTCATTTGGGAACGATCAAGAAATGTCGATTCAACTTCCCGATGAAAAAATGAGTCCTATCGTTTTTATTGCAGTTAATCCGGAGGATGAGAAGGAGGTTGTCATCGCAACGTATAATAATGATATTTTCTTGACAATGGATGGAGGGGCCAATTGGGATACACTTGCTGAAAATAGTGAATTGATGAAATAAGAAAATGGACGGTGCTTACTAAATGTATGGATTGATGTCGAAAATCAGTCAAATAATAACTGAACCGGTGACCATTCTTATAAATTCCTTTGAGCAATATCCTCTTGTGGTTGCACTTCTTTTAGGCTTGATTGGGGCTGTCGCACCTTGTCAGCTTACAGGAAATATGAGCGCAATTACTTTATATGGAAACCGTACCATTCAAATGAAGAATGACATGGGAGAAATTGTGGCGTTTATTCTTGGGAAAGTAGTGGTGTTCAGTTCTTTAGGACTGTTCGTATGGTTCTTTGGTGAATCATTCGAACAGTCATTAATAGAATACTTTCCATTGTTCCGTAAAGTGATTGGTCCGCTTATTATCATTACCGGTCTTGTTTTGCTTGGTATCCTTAAGCTAGGATTCCTTCAAAAAATAACGATGCACATTCCTATGCGTCTACGGAATGGGAAGTTAGGTTCTTTTATGTTGGGCGCAAGTTTTTCGCTTGCCTTCTGTCCAACGATGTTTGTACTTTTTTTCGTTTGGCTTATGCCCTTGGTTGTGACTACTTCTTATGGTCTTGTTTTGCCCGTTGTTTTCGGTTTGGCAACATCGCTTCCGCTCATTGTCCTATTTCTTTTAATATGGTTCTTTGATGCAAAGAGACTCATTATGAAGAAAAGCATGAAGGCAGGAAGAATTGTGCAACGTTTAGCTGGTGTTATCCTTATCATCATAGGAATAGCAGATACCATCACTTATTGGGGAATTTGATTGATAAAGTTTCTTGCACTGGGCGAGCGGGAAATTGTCTACAACTTTTAGGTGTTCGGCAGAGAGGAGATTAATATAGATGTTTGCAGATTTGAACTTGTTTCTTGCATTTGGCGCTGGTCTTTTAAACTTTATATCCCCGTGCACACTACCGTTATATCCAGCTTTTATATCTTATATAACAGGAATGTCACTTGATGAGATGAACACGGATAAAGGGAAGTCACGAAAAAGTGGAATTTTCCATACGATTGTTTTCCTAATCGGTTTTTCGGTTATCTTCATTTTTCTCGGTTATAGCTCATCGCTTGTCGGTACGTTTTTTTATCAGTATCAAGATTTACTCCGTCAGATAGGTGCGATTTTTATTGCCATCTTTGGTTTGATGATTTTAGGTTTCTTTACGCCTAAGTTTCTTATGAAGGAGAAGAAATTACAATTTAAGAATCGACCGGCCGGCTATTTTGGCACATTCCTTATAGGGCTTGCATTTGCAGCGGGGTGGACCCCGTGTACTGGACCTATCACCGGAGCTGTTTTCATGATGGCAGCACAAAATCCGGGGTCTGGAATGTGGTATATGCTTGTCTATGTTTTAGGGTTTGCAATTCCGTTTTTCCTGCTTTCAATTTTTATCACTCGCGTTAAATGGATCCAAAAATATAGCCGAACAATAACGAAAGTCGGGGGCTACTTAATGATTGCACTCGGAATACTCCTTTTCTTCGATGGTTTAACATACATCATTATATGGATTAGCCCATTTTTTGGAGGATTTATGGGATTCTGATGAAATTAGCTCTAAGGATAATTGGTTTTTATTACGTTATAAAAGGTACAGTCAATTATGTAATAGCTCACATTTAAAGTCCGTCGCATTGTACGGGCTTTTTTCTATGGACATTTATATATTGCTGAAGGAATTTATAAATAAGATGGTCTTGATTAAAGTCGTTCACATACTTGTCTAATGCATTGCACTAATACTGCATAATTTTTCTGTACCATTAGATTCAGGAGGATTATGGAGTTCTAATATACTGCTAGATACTCTCATTCATAAATATGAGAAAGATGAAGGAGTCAATTCAAAATGAGCAAAATCACATGCCAATGTGGCCACGAAAACCCATTTGGTACAGTACTTTGTGAGCGATGTGGAAGGCCACAAACAGAAGAGGCGAAAAAAAGTAAGCTTATCGACATGAGATACGAAGGCTCTGCAAGAAGATCACAAACCTATAAAAGGTCTATTATCGATAAAATTTGGAACTTTTTCTCTAGCGTTAAGATAGGTGTTAGTATTATTATTGCAGTTCTTGCCACTTCAGCAATTGGAACACTATTTCCGCAAAAGCTATTTGTTCCGGCAAGTACTGAGGTAGATATCTTAGCTTATTACGAAAAGCATTATGGTTTTGCAGGAACTCTGTATTACAAGCTTGGGTTTTATGATATGTACAACAGTTGGTGGTTCATTACGCTAGTTGGAATGCTTGGGATTTCCATCATCATCGCCAGCATTGATAGAGTTGTCCCTTTATATAAATCATTGAAAAAACAACGCACGAAGCGTCATGTCTCATTCATGAGAAGACAACGGATTTATGGTTTAGGTACAGTTGAAGATGCGGATGACTCAATGGTTAAAGCGGAAGAGAAACTAAAAGCACTCCGTTACAATGTGAAGACGGAAGACGGGGCGATTTTAGCAGAAAGAGGTCGATTTTCAAGGTGGGGTCCATACGTCAACCATACTGGCCTAATCATCTTTCTCCTTGGTGTTCTCCTGCGAGGCCTTCCAGGTTTTTACGTCGATGAACCACTCTGGCTTCGTGAAGGAGAGACCCGTGCTATCCCTGGTGCACCTGGGTACTATTTACAGAACAATCAATTCATTCTCGAAACTTATTCAAAAGAAGAAGATGCAGAGTTTAGTCAGGCGATAGACCGTGTCGGTACAATCGTGAGTAATTATCAATCAGATGTCACGTTATATAAAGAAGCGGAAGGTGGACTTCCAGGTCAGACTGAACAGTTGGAATTTGTCAAAGATTATTCAATCATCGTCAATAAACCGCTTAATTTTGACGGATTTAATGTTTTCCAGATGGATTATCAACTCGACGAACTGAAATCGATGACTTTCCAACTAACAGAAAAAGCATCGGATACATCACTTGGGGAATTCACTGTTGACCTTATCAACCCCGAACCGATTTATCGGCTAGGAGAGGGTACGTATGTGGAATTGAAGGATTTTTTTCCAGATTATGAAGGGGTTGTAGATGGTGAACCGAAATCAAGGTCACCAATACCGAACAATCCTGCATTCATTTTCAAAATGGTAACACCTGTAAAACCGGATGGTGAAATGAGTTTTGTAGCGATACGTGAGACATTTGAAACGGAACTAAATGATTACAAAGCAACGTTTGTAAGTGCTGAAACACGTAATGCTACCGGTCTCGTAATCCGTAAAGACAAGACATTATATATTTTACTTCTTGGAGGAATTATTTTTATGATTGGAGTCGCTCAAGGATCTTATTGGAATCATAGAAGGATATGGATTCAAAAAGGCGAAGGCGATGAACTAGTCCTTGCAGGCCATACAAATAAAAACTGGTTTGGGTTAAAAAAGGATCTGGATACAGTGAAAGATTTTGCAAAACTGCCATTGTACGAAGATAGGCAAGATGCTGAGTCCAGTTCGGATGAAGTGAAAGGGGACAACTCATAATGGAACTTGCGTCTTTAAGTGCTAATTTGCTTCTCGTCTCATTTATTGCTTATCTTGTTGCCACGATGTTTTTTGGTGGGGCGGTAAAAGGTACAAATTCGGAAGCAACCTATCAAAACAACCGATGGGGAAATATTGCGATTGTAATTACAATCATTGGATTCATCTCGCATTTGGGATACTTTATTTTACGTTGGATAGCTACTGGACACGGACAAGCCCCAGTTAGTAATATGTTTGAGTTTACGACTGCATTTGGAATGATGATTGTTGGGGCGTTCATCTTATTGTTTTTCATTTACAGAACGCCATCGCTTGGCTTGTTTGCGTTGCCACTTGCAGTCATTATCATCGGATATGCAAGTATGTTCCCGAGGGAACTTTCACCGCTCATCCCAGCGTTACAAAGCTACTGGTTGACGGTTCACGTTATTACAGCAGCAATCGGTGAGGCGATTCTTGCAATTAGTGCAGTGGCAGGACTCGTGTACCTGTTGAAAAATATCGACTTGACGAAAAAGTCGAAGCAGCGGTTTTGGTTGGAATCAGTTATGTTCACACTAATACTTGTTGTCGGTTTCATCTTATCTTCTTCGACATTTGCTGTTATGGGATATGAAGCGAAATTCACTTATGTTAATCAAAATGAACAACAAGCCCAAATTGTCTATAATTATCCGCCGTTATTCGGTATGAATGAGTACGAATCGCTTACACCAGATAAAATGACGCCACTTGCGGAAATGCCTGCAATCGTCAACGGAAAGACATTAACGACGCTTGTATGGTCGGTTGCAACGGGTATTGTGCTTTATTTGTTGCTTAGACTTATTTTACGTCGTCCAGTCGCGACATTGTTCCAGCCGTTTGCGAAAAAGGCAAATTCTCAAGTTATGGACGAAATTGGTTACCGTTCTGTCTTAATCGGATTCCCAGTTTTCACACTTGGGGCGCTTATTTTCGCAATGATTTGGGCACATGAAGCGTGGTCCAGATTTTGGGGATGGGACCCGAAAGAAGTATGGGCACTTATTACATGGCTATTCTATGCAGCTTATCTTCATCTACGGCTCTCCCGTGGATGGGAAGGCAAGAAATCGGCATGGCTTGCGGTCATTGGTTTCATCATCATCATGTTCAACTTAATTGCTGTTAACTTGATTATTGCGGGACTGCATTCATACGCATGACAAAGACACACCTCAGATAAATCAAATTGGGAGGAGAGAGGTTGATACATGATTAATCTGCTTACAATTAATCCGGTCGCATTTTCACTTGGACCCATAGGGATTCGTTGGTATGGGATTCTAATCGCGCTCGGTATAGTCCTTGCATTTATTGTTGTTCAGAAGGAAATGGTGAAACGTGGGATGCATCCGGATTTTCTGACGGATCTACTTATTTGGGCGGTTCCGATTTCAATCATCAGTGCGCGGATCTACTATGTCATCTTCTCCTGGGATTATTACAAAGAAAACCCGGGGCAAATCATTCAAATTTGGGAAGGTGGCATCGCTATCCATGGTGCGCTGATTGGTGCATTTATTACGACGTATGTTTATACTAAACGCCGGGGCATTTCCTTCTGGAAAACAGTCGACATTGCTGCTGCTGGGCTTCTGATCGGCCAATTAATCGGTCGTTGGGGCAATTTCATGAACCAAGAAGCGCACGGTGGCCCCGTTTCGGAAAAGTTTCTTGAGACGACAATTATTCCGGATTGGATCATGAATCAAATGACGATTGAAGGCGTGACGTATCATCCGACATTCCTTTACGAATCGCTATGGAACCTTGTAGGGCTTATCATCATTATTTTGTTGCGCAGAGTGAACTTAAAGCGCGGCGAAATGTTCTTGTTTTATCTCGTTTGGTATTCCATCGGGCGGTTCTTCATCGAAGGGATCCGAACGGATAGCTTATATGTCATCGGTGAACTTCGTGCGGCACAGCTTGTGTCCGTTATGGCTATTGTCGTTTCAGTCGTCATTTTTATTATCAGGCGTTATGTTCGGAAAGTGGATGTAAATTATCAAGATGATTAGAAAAGTACTTTTGTAATTAGGGTCGCTTCTAGAGGGGAACCAGGTTTTTATTAGCAATAAATGAAATTACACAATTAAGCAAGAAACACACAAAAAAAACTCCATGGAGAATATTCCATGGAGTTTTTGTATCGGAAAATATTATTCAATTATCATCACTACATCAGATTTTCAACAAACGTGCATTAATCGCTACGATAACGGTACTTAGAGACATTAATATAGCACCGACTGCCGGACTTAGAACAATTCCGAATTTGTAGAGAGCACCTGCGGCCAACGGGATTGCAAGAATATTATAACCAGCAGCCCACCACAAGTTTTGGGTCATTTTGCGATAGGTAGCCCTCGAAAGCCTTATAATATTTACAACATCAAGCGGGTTGCTTTTGACAAGAACGACATCGGCTGTTTCAATGGCTACATCAGTTCCAGCGCCTACCGCAATACCGAGATCTGCTTTCGCTAGGGCTGGGGCATCGTTTACCCCATCTCCAGTCATTGCAGTTCGAAGACGCTCAACATTTTGGATATGCTCAATTTTCTCAGACTTCTCATGCGGAAGGACCTCAGCAAAAATTTCTTCCATTCCAAGTTGCACGCCTACATAATGTGCAACTTTTACATTATCGCCTGTTAGCATGATTGATTTGACATTCATTTCTTTTAGCTTGTTAATGGCATCTACAGCTGTTTCGCGGACAATATCTGCAAGGGCGATCATCCCGGCAAGTTTGCTGTCAATCAACGTGAATACCACAGTTTTTCCTTCCGATGACCATTTATCGAATTGAACGTTATCAAATTCAAGGTTCAGTTCTTTTACATAGCCGGGACTGACGACTAAGACCTGCTTTCCATCTACTGTCCCTTCAAGACCTTTACCGGTCAATGATTGGAAATTCTCCACTCGGTGAAGAGAGATGCCCATTTCATCGGCTTTCCTAGTTACACCTTTTGCAAGGGGGTGTTGGGATTGAGCCTCGACTGGGGCGGCATAGGAAATGACATCTTCTTCACTGAAATCTCCAAATGTGTAGATATTCGTTACACCGAATTCACCTTTCGTAAGTGTACCTGTTTTATCGAAAACGACAGCTTCAATATTTCGAGCGCCTTCAAAAGCTGCTCGATTTCGTATGAGAAGTCCATTTTTAGCTGCAATAGATGTTGAGACAGCAACTACTAACGGAGCTGCCAGCCCTAAAGCATGTGGACACGCAATGATTAGAACTGTCACCATTCTTTCCATAGCGAATGAAACAGGATACCCAAGTGAAGTCCAAATCAAGAAAGTAATCAGACCTGCTGCCAGTGCGCCATAGAACAACCACTTTGCAGCCCTATTGGCAAGGTCCTGGGCCCGCGATTTGGATTCTTGAGCTTCTTTAACTAAGGTAATTACTTGTGAGAGATACGACTCACTCCCTATCTTCATAACGGAAATGACAAGCGAACCTTCGCCATTTATTGATCCGCCAATGGCTTCCAAACCTGCTTCCTTATCAACTGGAACTGATTCACCTGTCAGCATTGACTCATCAATTGTTGACTTTCCTTCAAGTATTTGTCCATCAACTGGCACCTTCTCGCCAGGCTTGACGAGTACATGATCCCCATGTTTTAACTCGGTTACGTCAACTTCTTTAATATTGCCGTCCTCGTCAATCAAATGCGCTTCAGAAGGCATCAGCTTGGCAAGCTCTTCCAAAGCTTTTGAAGCCCCCATTACAGAACGCATTTCAATCCAGTGACCAAGAAGCATAATATCAACTAGTGTAGCCAATTCCCAAAAGAAATCGTTTTCTGCAAAACCGAATACCGCAGCTGTACTGTATACGTAAGCCACGATTATAGCCAATGTAATCAGCGTCATCATGCCGGGATTTCTATCTTTCAGCTCGTCCTTTGCCCCTGTAAGGAAAGGCCATCCTCCATAAAAGAATACAAACGTTGAGAGTGCAAATAAAATGTACAAGTCTCCCGTGAAGCGCCAGTCAACACTAAGAAACATTTGAATCATCGGTGACAGAATCAAAATAGGGATTGTAAAAATTAGCGAAATGTAAAATCGCTTTTTGAAATCCTCTACCATATGTGCGTGATGATCATGGTGTCCGTGATGCCCTTCATGAGAATCTATTTCCTTGTGATGATGTGAATGATTTGACATACAATTAACTCCTTTCTGATTTATCTAATTACCATTATGTCTTGAGTATACTCATTAAAGATGCAGAAATTATGCACAATCTAAGTGGTTTCTATCCTATGGAACACACAAATATTCCCGCATATCAGTCATTTAGACTGTTCATATTACATACCCTTATAAGGTATATAACCTTTCGTTGGACTAGGTAAACATAAACATTTTATAGCTTAAAAAAGGTGGGGGATTGATGGGGAACTATGAATTATTTATATTAGGTTCGCTTGGTTTGTTAACATTTGTCGTCGTTACGCTAGCGATAATCTGGAAAAAAACATTTCGATCTATGCAAGGAATGATTATTTCAATGTTTTTTGGGATGAATGTTGGTTTGACCGCTGGCGTTCTATTAGGTGTAACCTATCAAGGGAATTTATATTTTTCGACAATACTATCAATGGCTATAGGCGTACTCGCAGGCGCTTTATGCGGGTTTTGTTTCGGAACCCTCTCCGTGCTAGAAGGAGTAATGGCCGGTTTGATGGGTGGCATGATGGGAGCAATGTTAGGTGAAATGATTAAAGTACACGAGTCAATCAACTTAATACAGATATTCTTATTCCTTTCCATTAGTACAATTTTTGTTATTGTCATTTTAAAAACTCCTCAAAAAAGTAAAGTGAAAAATAAAAGATGGTTATTAAAACCACTCTTGCTTTCATTTTTTATCGCAGTGTATTTAATAGCGGGAAATTTATTGGCTGAAGGGAACGAGAAACTGATGAATTCGGAATTACAGCATAGTGGACACTCACCGACAATAAATAATACAGAGGAATTTAATAAGAACACCCAAGTTATTGGTATAGAAGTTGCTGAAATGAAGTACTCAAAAAATGATATTACTGTAGAAAAAAATAAACCAGTCACACTAGCTCTCACAAATCTGGATCAGGTTGAGCATGACATTGAAATCCGGACTTCCTCCTTTAACATGATAAAGGGATCCAATCACAATCATGGGGGAAATAAAGATATGTTGCATCTACATGCTGCGCCTGAAAAAACGGAGACATTAACATTTACTTTAACTGAACCTGGTATTTATGAATTTTATTGTACGATTCCAGGACATGAGGAATTAGGGATGATTGGACGATTTATTGTAGCTTAAATACTTTAACATACCCAAGCTGCATATATTTGTTGACGGGGGGTTGTCCATGAAAAAATCGTTGAAAATCTGGTGCTCACTCATTTTTATCCTCTTCTTATTCCCTATCATTTTGGAAATGATTCCGAAGACAACACCTGAAGAGGGAGTAGTTGTTCAAACCGATGAGCGAAAATTAGTTTATGCAGCAAATATCTTCGAAACGGAATCCGAAGTACAAACGGATGTGCGTGCTCTTTTATACAATACGCATTCACATGAAGCGTTTGAGCCCATCACTCTAAAGCATGATGGGAAAATTGCTGTTACTCATCAGGAAGTGAATATTATGGGTCTGAGTGAAAAAGTAAAAAAACAGTTAGAGGTTAATGGGGTAGGGACGGATATTATTGACGTTGATGTTACGGCGGAAATGAATAAAGCAGGGATTCCGTATCATAAATCGTATGATGTTGTTCGGCCATATGTACAGAAAGCCTTGAACGGTGCGGATTATGATATCATAATCGACATTCATCGGGATTCGCTTAAAGCGGATCGGACGACAGTCACTTATGAAGGAGAGAAGTTTGCGCAAGTCGTTTTTGTTATCGGTGAAGATCATGCTAATTATAAATTGAATCAGGAATTAGCTGAAAGACTGATGCTCGAAATGGAACAAATGGTTCCAAATATAACTAAGAAAATCGTATTTAAATCAGGTCATGGTGTGGATGGAAAATATAATCAGGATCTTCATAAACGTCTTATGCTCGTTGAAATAGGTGGAATTGGAAATGATGAAGCAGAATTAAACAGGACGTCAGCTGCACTTGCAAAGGCTGTCTCTCAAGTTTTACTTAAATAGGACAAAATCAGACATTGAAGTATCGCTTTTTCAACACTGCTCTTTAATTAGTTTAAATAGGATTAAACATACCTTAAACATACATGATCCAAGTGTCAAGAATTTAAAAATTATGAGTAATTCCGGCTTTCTAAATCGGCATCGGTGCGGACACCCTGGTCATTAATATTAACTTTACTCAAAGAGCCCTTGATAACTTCCTTTTGGAGCTATTAAGGGCTCCCTCAATTTCTTCTTTTACAAACTTATCTTAGCTCCTCCCTTAAAAGTGCATAAATAAAGAGTAAAATAAAATTCTGTAAGGAGGAGAGATGGTCTTGAAAAATAGTTATTAGTCGCAAGTGCCCCAGTGGGGGAGAAACTTAAACATAATGATTGTTTAAAAGAGGTAGATTAATATTAAGGCGGTATTAGGATGATTATAATGAAAAAGGTTTACAAGAAATACCCGAACGGTGTCGTTGCATCAAACGGCATAAATGTAGAAATTAAACGTGGAGAATTTGTTTTTGTTGTCGGTCCCAGTGGTGCTGGAAAATCGACATTTATAAAAATGATGTACCGTGAAGAAGTGCCAACAAGTGGTGACATCATCATAGATGATATTAATTTAGCGACGCTACGAAATAGTCAGGTTCCTTATTTGCGTCGAAAAGTCGGTGTCGTGTTTCAAGACTTTAAGCTTTTGCCAAAACTAAATGTATATGAAAACATCGCATTCGCACTTGAAGTAATCGAGGAATCTCCAGAACAAATTCGAAAAAAAGTGAATGATGTTCTAGGAGTTGTCGGACTTACGCATAAGTCACGGATGTTTCCGACTGAATTGTCAGGCGGAGAGCAGCAACGTGTATCGATTGCACGTTCAATTGTTAACACCCCAAAAGTCGTTATTGCAGATGAGCCCACAGGAAACCTTGACCCAGCTACATCATGGGAGATTATGGAGATGCTTGAACGAATTAATGCCCGCGGTACGACGATTGTGATGGCTACTCATAATAAAGAGATTGTCAATACGATGAAGCACCGAGTCATTGCGATTGAAGGTGGATTAATCACCCGAGATGAAGTCGGAGGTGGTTACGGCTATGAAAGCTAGAACACTTAGACGACATCTTCGGGAGAGTTTCAAAAGCCTAGATCGTAACAGATGGATGACTTTAGCGTCTGTTAGCGCAGTTACTGTCACACTTCTCCTCGTCGGTGTCTTTATTGTCTTTATGATGAATTTAAATAAAGTAGCAGATGATATTGAAAAAGATGTCGAAATAAAAGTTTTAATAGATCTTGCTGCTGATGAATCGGCGGTGTTGGTACTTGAACAAAAGATTCTTGAGACAAACGGTGTAGAAAGCATCCAATTTATTTCTAATGCTGAGGAACTAGAAAAGATGATCAAAGGATATGGAGACGAACTTGGTTTATATAAACAAGACAACCCCCTTCGTCATGTGTTTTACGTGAAAGCATCGAATCCGCAGCAAACGGCAACTATCGCAAAGGAAATTGGATTGTACGATGATGCGTACAAAGTTATTTACGGTGAAGGAAAAATCGAGAAATTGTTTAAAGTGTTGAATACAGGCCGTAATGTTGGTCTCGTTCTTATCGTTGCGCTCTTTTTTACGGCAATGTTCCTCATTTCGAATACGATTCGTATTACGATTGTTGCACGAGGAAGGGAAATCGAAATTATGAAGCTTGTCGGTGCAACAAGAAATTTCGTCCGAATTCCATTCCTCTTTGAAGGTATGTGGCTTGGGATTCTCGGAGCAATTTTGCCAATGTTAATTATGACAATAACTTATTTTAATCTATACGAGTTTCTTGAACCGAAACTGGAAGGAGAATTCCTTCAACTTCTTAGTGTGACGCCATTTATTTATCAGCTGAATGGGCTTCTTTTATTCATGGGTCTCTTTATTGGTGTCTGGGGGAGTTTTATATCAGTTCAAAAGTTTATAAAAGTCTAAAAAGAAAGGCGGGCGGGTTGCAAAGGTCTTAGCTAGTAGATTGACAAATTTATGGAGGGACGTTGTGAAGAAACGAACTGTTGGTCTTGTAATAACAGCTTTAATTATCGGTATGTTGATTGTGATGACGGTTAAGTCGAATATGAAAACAGCAGAGCCAATCGATGCGATTGTTGTTGGAGCGGATACTACAACGATTGAGTACGAGTCCGGGCTAGAAGAAGGAAATACACCGCCTGATTTTGAACTTTCTACTCTTTCGGGTGACATAATCAAGCTGACGGATTATAAGGGGAAAAAGGTTATTATTAATTTCTGGGCATCGTGGTGTGGTCCGTGTAAGGCGGAAATGCCGCATATGCAAAATTATTACGCGAAAAATAAGGATTCCGCGAACGTAGAAATCATCGCGGTTAATTTGACGACGGAAGAGCGAGGGCTCGTAAGCATCGAGAAATTTGTCGATGCGTATGGGCTAACATTTCCTATTCCGCTTGATAATAATGGTGAAGTAATGGATATGTATAGGATTATGACAATTCCTACGACGTATATGATTAGCACGGATGGGACAATTAAGCATAAGATTATTGGACCGATGGACGAAAAAACGATAAAAGAACTTGTTGATAATCTATAATAGATGAAACTAGGGGCAGACTTTAGACTATTGTATGACTTTTTTGTTCATTTACTAGAGAATACCCGAACACAGTGTGATGGGAACCGTCAATGAAAATCATGGATATAAAAAATCGTCTAGATTATAAATCTAGGCGTTTTTTGTACTTAGCATATCGAAGATGCAAGATGAATTGCTAAAAAATTGCACGAATTCTCCTTAATTAATCCTTAGTTTTGTCATCCGAATGTATTAGAATTGTAAAATGATGATGATTGTTCTTATGCTAAAATTATACAGGAAGTGATAAATAAAGATGTCGAAAAAGACATCAATAAAATAGTTGGGGTGGAGAATGAGAAAACGATTTATTCAAATACTAATGGCTGTGTTTCTGATTAGTATAATACCATTTGTATCGTCAAATAAAGTGAGTGCGGCAACTTCGAATGAGATTGCCACCTATGCGAAAAAGTTTTACGGTACACCTTATAAGTTCGGTGGGACAACCCCCGCTGGATTTGACTGTTCAGGTTATATTAGATATGTATTTAATCATTTCAACACTAGCTTACCGAGAACATCCGCGGATCAGTTCAAAGTGGGAACTGCGGTTAGTAAGGATAAGCTGCAACCAGGAGATTTAGTGTTCTTTGCAAATACGTACAAGAAAGGTATTTCCCATACTGGAATTTATTTAGGAAATGACGAGTTCATATCGGCGAAAAGCCGTGGGGTCTTGAAGGCGAATCTAAAGACAGATCCTTATTGGGCGCCTAAATATGCGGGGGCAAAACGTGTATTAAATACCCAAACAGCTGTTGAATCAGTTAAGGAAACACCTGCTGAGCAGATGAGTGATGTGTTTAAAGATTTATCGATAAAGCATCCTGCTTACGAGGCAATCATTGCACTATACAAAAGCGGGGTTATAACTGGCTATGAAGACTCCACATTCAAACCTGAAAAATCAATTACTCGTGGACAAGCAGCTGCAATGATAAATCGAGAGCTTAAATTAGAGGCATCAACCGGAGTGACATTTAAGGATGTCGCGCCAAATCACCAATTTTCGGGTGACATTGCGGCTTTGAATGAGGCAGGAATTTTTCAAGGATATCCAACAGGCGAATTTGGCATTAACGATAAACTGACACTTGCACATCTCGCGGCTATCGTCGATCGGGCATTCGATCTTCAGGGACAAATCGTGGGAAAATCACAAGTAGCATCTAATCATAATGTTGTCCCGACAAGTCACTGGGCTTCAGAAGCAATTTTTGCATTGAAGACACTTGATCAGACACAAGTCTTTCAGAAACCAGGATTTAGTGTAGGAAAAGAAGCAACCCGCGCAGAATTCGCTGCGGCAGTATTTACCGCAGTATCTTACAAATAAGGTTTTTAATATAGCGTGGGCGTACATCTACTATAAAAGATGTACGCCCGCTTTATGTTTTTGTTTGTAGAAGACAGGGAATCAGTCCGAAAAGTGGAATGTTGCCTAATGAAATCAAATCTGTTTATAAATTGACCTTGAAAAAGGAGAGTGTTAGTATAGGGGTACAGGGTATAAGTGCTTATACGGGGAGGGAAGATCATGCAAGAAACTTCGAAAACAACAGTTCAACCAAATAAGCAACAGCTTCTTAATCGATTAAAACGTGTCGAGGGACAAGTGAGAGGCGTTCATCAAATGGTTGAGAATGACCGTTATTGTGTAGATATTTTACATCAAATTAGCGCAATCCAATCAGCGATGAATAAAGTTTCATTAGCTTTGCTAGAAGATCATACACATCATTGTGTAGCGAACGCAATTAAAGGGCAAGATGGTGAAGCAGCGATTAAAGAGTTGATGAGTGTCATGAAAACAATGACAAAATAAAAAATAACAATACTTTCAACTTGACATACTGGTATGGGGTATGTTAAATTGGTAATAACAACAAAACAGGAGGCGTTCAATATGAAAGAAATCTTAAAAGTAGAAGGTATGTCATGTAATCACTGTGTGAATTCAATCGAAACGAATGTTGGGGAACTTGCAGGTGTTTCCTCAGTTAAAGTAGACCTAAATAGTAATGAAGTTTCTGTGGAATTTGATAATGCAGCAACATTGGCTCAAATTAAGGAAACGATTGAAGATCAAGGCTACGATCTAGTTTAACATTTAAAAAAGAATGTTCGCTTACACCACTTGGGGGGGATAAGTCGATGGATAGGATTGTACCATATCGGTATAATCTTTCTTTTTCAAAACTGTATACCCCCACCAAGTATAGGAGGAGAGTAAATGGCTACAACAGAAAAAACATTGCAAATTAATGGTATGACTTGTTCAGCTTGTGCAAACAGTATCGAAAAAGGTTTGTCGCAAATTGAAGGTGTCGAAAAAGTAAACGTCAACTATGCAATGGAAAGGTCTACGATTGTCTATGACCCTGATAAAACCAATGTGAATGAATTTATGGAGAGAGTTGAAAAACTTGGCTATAGTGTCGTTCAAGAAAAAGAAACATTTGATATTTCGGGGATGACTTGCTCGGCATGCGCAACGAAAATTGAAAAAAGAATTAGTAAAATGGATGGTGTTTCAAGTGCCAACGTCAACTTTGCACTCGAAACAATCGCTGTCGAATATGATAGTAAACAAGTTGAAACGACGGATATGATTACAGCTGTTAAGAAAATGGGCTATGAATTAATGCCCAAGCAAGACGGGAAAGACAAGATAGATCATCAAGAAAAAGAAATCAAAAAGCAGCAGAATAAGTTCATTTTTTCGGCTATTTTAACATTTCCTTTGTTATGGACGATGGTTGCACATTTTGAATTTCTATCGTTTATCTACCTGCCCGCAATTTTCATGAATCCGTGGGTACAACTTGCACTTGCAACACCCGTTCAATTCATTGTTGGTGCTCAGTTTTATAAAGGTGCATTTAATTCGCTTAGAAATAAAAGTGCCAATATGGACGTATTGGTTGCACTTGGTACAAGTGCGGCGTATTTCTACAGTCTCTATTTATCGTTTGAATGGATGAATGCAGGAAGTGTCGGAGATCCAGGACTGTATTTTGAAGCGGCAGCAGTCATTATTACACTGATCGTATTAGGTAAATTATTTGAAGTGCGTGCAAAAGGAAAAACAAGCCAAGCGATTCAAAAATTATTAGGGTTACAAGCAAAAACAGCTAGAGTTTTAAGAGACGGTGTTGAACAAGAGCTACCAATTGAACAAGTCGTCACAGGGGATACAATCCTTGTTAGGCCTGGAGAAAGTATTCCAGTGGATGGAGAAATTATCGAAGGACGTTCTGCAATTGATGAATCGATGATTACGGGGGAAAGCATTCCGATTGATAAAATTGCTGGTGACACCGTCATTGGTGCGACCATCAATAAGAATGGTTCATTACAAATTAAAGCGACAAATGTTGGTAAAGATACAGCTTTAGCGCAAATTGTAAAAGTGGTTGAGGAAGCACAAGGGTCGAAAGCAGATATTCAACGTTTGGCGGACCGAATTTCGGGTGTTTTTGTGCCGATAGTTGTTGTTATTGCGATTGCTACATTCTTTATCTGGTATTTCGCAGTTACACCCGGAGATTTACGTTCGGCACTTATTCCAACAATTACGATTTTGGTAATTGCTTGTCCGTGTGCGCTAGGTCTGGCAACACCGACGTCGATTATGGCAGGTTCGGGTAGAGCTGCTGAAATGGGTTTACTTTTTAAAGGCGGAGAACATTTAGAAAATACACGTTCAATCGATACAGTTGTATTAGATAAAACTGGAACAGTTACAAAAGGAGAACCTGCTTTAACAGATATTACAGTGACAGAGGATTTTACAGAAGATGAAGTTTTACAGTTAGTTGCAACAGCCGAAGATCAATCTGAGCATCCATTAGCACAGGCGATTGTCCTTGGCACGAAAGAAAAAGGGCTATCCCTTCTTGAAGCTACAGATTTTGAAGCATTACCGGGATATGGTATTCGGGCCATTGTTAGTGGTAGAGAAGTATTGGTTGGCACAAGGAAATTGATGAAAGAACAAAATATTGCCATTTTAAATTCTGAAGCTTCAATGGAAAAACTTGAACGTGACGGGAAAACAGCGATGCTCATTGCTGTAGATCAACAACTTGCCGGTGTCATTGCAGTTGCAGATACGGTGAAAGAAACGTCTAAAGAAGCAATTAAACGAATGCAGGAATTGGGTCTGGACGTCATTATGCTAACAGGTGACAACCAAAGAACCGCAGAGGCCATTGCTAGCCAAGTCGGTCTATCCCATGTCATCGCAGAAGTGTTACCAGAACAAAAAAGTGATGAAATTAAAAAGCTACAAGATCAAGGCAAGAAAGTTGCTATGGTCGGCGATGGTATCAATGATGCACCTGCACTTGCGATGGCAGATATCGGAATGGCTGTCGGAACTGGTACAGACATTGCGATTGAAGCGGCAGATATTACGCTCATGCGTGGCGATTTAAACAGTGTTGCAGACGCAATTATTATGAGTAGAAAAACAATGCGTAATATTAAACAAAACTTGTTTTTCGCTTTCTTCTACAACACGGTAGGGATACCGATTGCAGCAATTGGCCTGTTAGCCCCTTGGGTTGCTGGTGCTGCGATGGCGTTTAGTTCGGTATCGGTTGTGTTGAATGCTTTACGTCTTCAAAAAGTTAATTTGAAGTAATGAATAAAGATGATTTGTACGATTGAAGCAAGTGGAAATATAAGCATTAAAAAGAGTAGGACCGGGAAATTATTCCTGATCCTACTCTTTTCATTCTAAAATCGTGAAAAACAATTACGGAACCGCATCCAAAATTGCTTGGCAGTTATCAGATCATGTGACAATCAGTGTTGACTTCATATCGGCATGTCCCGCCCCACATGGAATATTGCAGTAGATTGTATATTCACCCGGCTCTGTAGGTGTAAAAGTTGCCTCACCATCACCTTTTATGTCCATATCAAGTTCATCGATAGCAATCCCGTGCATGCCTTCTTCGTTTTTATATGTTATTATAACCTCCTCGCCAGCCTTGACAGTATATTCACCCTGATCAAATTCAAAATTAATCCCTGTGATATTGATTTCATTGCTGACGGTTGAAGTTTCTGAAGGGGTGGTGTTCTCTACCTGTCCGGTTGCGTCACTTGAATCTTTTCCACCGCAAGCAGCAAGAACAAACAAAGCACTTAATAAAACTGTTGCCAATAACCATCTTTTCAAAATGAATACCTCCAATTTATTTGGGGATATATTTCCCTATATCCCTCTTATACATAATGATAGCTATCAAATATCCATTATCTATGGAGAAAGTAAGACAAAGTCATGACAGTTATTAGTGAGCTAAAGTAGGTGGTTTGTTTTTATGTTCACTTTCCGTTCATAAAAAGATGTTACTATAAAACGTAAATGAATAAGAGGAGGACGATGAATGAACAAGCAAATCAAAGTTCTCGTCATTGAAGATGATCCTTACATTTGTGAATTGATTATTTTATATGCTGAAAAAAACGGGTATATAGTTAGCACAGCCAACGATGGAATGACTGGATTAGAAATGTTTTATGATTGTTCTCCTGATCTTGTTATTTTAGATATTATGATGCCTGAAATGGATGGTTGGGAAGTTTGCAAGGAAATAAGAAGATTCGATAAAACACCCATTATCATGTTGACTGGGAAAGGCGAAAGTTATGACAAACTTAAAGGTTTCAACCTAGGAGCAGATGATTACATGGTGAAACCTTTTGATCCAAACGAACTGATGGCACGGATTAATGCGGTGTTGCGGAGAGCTTATCCAATGTTAGGTACAAATGAGATCATCGCACTCCCCGAATTGAAGATTAATCTTCAACACTACAAGGTGATCTATAAGAAACAGGAAATTGTGCTACCACCAAAAGAAATGGAACTGTTGTATCTTCTTACCTCACATTCAAATCAAGTCTTCACACGTCAACAGCTGCTGGAAAAAATATGGGGTTTAGATTATGAGGGGGATCCAAGAACAGTTGATGTACATATTAAAAGGATCAGGGACAAATTAGGGAATGCCAACGCTTATTGGAGGGTAAAAACGATAAGAGGAGTAGGCTATAAATTTGAGGTGGACAACCAGTGATCAAGAAAAACAGTATTTTTGTGAAGCTATTCATCACATATATCGCCATATTAATTGTGTCACATCTTGTTTTTGCTGTCGCTTCCTATTTGTTATTTCAGAATAAACTAACCAATATGCACTTAAATCCCGAAGGTTTTAACCAAATGAAATACTTGTTTATCTCGTCTTCGATTATTTCAATAACGATTACAGGCATATTTACTTATTTCCTTACGAAAAGAATTACCGCCCCACTTCGAGAAATGAATCGGGTTGCCCTTCTTATCGCTAGAGGGAAATTTAATCAGAAAGTTGATATTAGGACAAGCGACGAGCTTGGCGAATTAGGTGAGACGTTCAATTATATGGCGCATGAGTTGGCTAGCGCAGACCAGATGAGAAAAGATTTTGTCGCCAATGTTTCCCATGATTTACGCTCCCCTCTTACTTCAATTCATGGATTTGCCAGTGCGTTTCTGGATGATAAAATCCCCGATGCTCGAAAACGTTATTATTTTACGATTATGAAAGAACAAACTGAGCGAATGATTAAGCTGGTCAATGATCTTCTCGATATGTCCCAAATCGAATCGGGGCAGTTGGAAATACACCCTGACCGCTTTAATTTGTCAGAGCTGGTTCGCCAAGTCATGGCTCGTATGGAAACTGAATTTGAAAATAAAAAACTAAATGTGGAATTAATATGTGATGAAGTAGAAGACATCTACGTATATGCTGACCCGGATCGGATTGATCAAGTAATCGTTAATTTGATTCAAAATGCTGTACACTATTCCAAACACGAGAGTTCTATCGAAGTGTTTTTGAAAAAGGAACACCAAGCGGTAGTTTCAATTCGAGATTATGGGCCGGGAATTAGTCAAGAAAACATTCAATCTATTTGGAAACGGTTTTATAAAATAGATAAGGCCCGAACTAAAAAGGCGGGTACAGGACTAGGCTTGTCCATTGTTAAGCACATATTAGTCCTTCATCAAACCGACATTCAAGTGGAAAGTGAAGTAGGAAGAGGGACAATCTTTACATTTACACTCCCATTAGCTATGAATAAATCAAATAAACATAGGAATGCATAATTCTCTGTTCATCGTCCGTTCATAAAAAATTGCTATACTGATTGGGCATTAAAAAACGATGAATACAAGGGAGGAAAATATAAAAAAAATCAATATCAAGTCATACGGCAGAGGAGGATACGAATATGTCGGATCGCAAATCTACTACGGGTACACCGCGGTGGGTAAAGGTGTCTGGGGTTGTCGTGATTATTTTAGTACTACTTGCTGTTGCAATAATGGTTATTAGCGGTGGTGAACATGGTCCTGGTCGTCACATGCCGTCTTCTAGCAATGTGGAACAGGGAGTGAAACAGCAGTGGTCATGAAACCTGGCCTACGTAAGTTCGCGCTCACTGCGCATATCACTTGCTCGATTGGTTGGCTTGGCGCGGTCGTTGGATTCCTAGTTCTTGTCATCGCTGCTCTTATAAAAGGAGATGCCAAGACGGTGCCCGCTGCTTGGATTGCGATGGAGTTGATTGGCTGGTTCGCCATCGTCCCCTTAGCCCTTCTCTCGCTACTGACTGGGCTTGTTATGTCATTGGGTACTAAGTGGGGCTTAGTAAAGCATTATTGGGTCCTTTTCAAACTACTGCTCACCGCCATAGCCACAACGGTCTTGCTGCTAAATATGCAGACAGTGAGCTTCCTAGCAGATGTAGCGAAAGAGACGGGAAGTGCCGATCCTAGCGGCTTGTGGGGCGAACTCTTCCACGCCGGGGTAGGTCTACTTGTGTTGCTCGTAATCATCATACTATCGGTTTACAAGCCAAGAGGCACGACTCCGTTTGGGAAGCGTAAGCAACATAGTTGATTTAAAATTAATTAGCATTAGTTAAAATATTTATATATCTTTTTGTGAATGGGCAATATTTTAAGTGAACGGCCGCGTTTGATGTAGAAATGCGGCTTTTTTTGACCCAATTTCTAAAATCCACAGCCGAGATCAGTTTTCGTATCTTTAAATTGCGCAATTCAATTAAGAGATAAATTATTTCGATTTTATCAAATATCTTCTTTCAAACTACTTCACTGCAATATGCATATTTTTTTCATATTTTCTTGTTACACTAAAAAAGTAATATAGCAGATGAAAGGGGAAATACTTGATGGGAATAAAGATAAAGATTGCCGCGGCGGCAATTAGTTTATTGGTTATTGGCGGTTGTAGCAATAACAATCCGCAACCTGCCAAGGAAATGGATCAAGACATGGAGGAAATGGATCATTCCACTATGGGTGATATGATGGAGGGACATATGAGCCATGATGAGGTGGTAAGTTTAAACGACTCAACAGGGGAAAATGAATTAAAAATCCCTTCTATGCTTGAAACTGATAATGAGGATGGAGTCGTATATACGGTTCGAGCACAAAAAGGAAAAACCGAAATATTCGACGGTACTGAATCTACAACGTATGGATATAACGGGTCGTTTTTAGGGCCGATGCTCCGTTTTGAAAAAGGTGACAAAGTTAAAATTAGAACGATAAACGAACTGGATGAAGAGACGACTTTTCACTGGCATGGATTGGAAGTATCTGCTGATGCGGATGGTGGACCGCATGATGTGGTTAAGCCGGGAGAAGAAAAGGTGATTGAATTTGAAGTGACACAAGAAGCGTCAACGTTATGGTTCCATCCCCATCCAGAGGGGAAAACCGCTGAACAGGTATACAATGGACTTGCGGGATTGATTTATATCGAGGATGAAAATTCGAAAAGCATTGGATTGCCAACTGATTATGGGAAGAATGATTTTCCTTTGATTTTCCAAGATCGAATATTTGATGATAAAAAACAATTGAATTTTAGTGCCGCAAAGAATGAAGACGGGACAATTGGCGATACCTTACTGATCAACGGGACGTTGAATCCTAAGTTGACTGTAAATAAGGAGAAAGTACGTCTTCGTTTATTAAATGGATCGAATGCGAGGAATTACACATTTAAATTGAATACAGGGGATTCTTTTGTTCAAATCGCAACGGATGGCGGTTTCTTGAATGAACCGGTCACTTTAAATGAAGTAACACTTACGCCTTCAGAAAGAGCGGAAATCATTGTCGATTTTTCGCAGCTCAATACTTCAAATGACTTGGCGTTGGTAAATGAGGATGGGTCTGTCCTTTTACCATTTAAGGTTTCTGATCAAGACGAAGTGATTAGTGGAATTTCAGAAGAGTTGAATGATTTTGTATTGACAGAAGAAGAGAAGAATTTACCAGTCACAAAGAAAGTGGAACTCTTTGGGATGATGGATATGGTAACGATAAATGGAAAAAAGTTTGATCCGGATAGAATTGACTTCACACAACAGCAAGGGGTTACTGAAGTGTGGGAAATTTATAATAAACCCGACATGATGGGTGGAATGATTCATCCATTCCACATTCACGGTACGCAATTTAAAATAATCTCCAGAGACGGAGAAGAGCCACCGGAAAATGAGCAGGGATGGAAGGACACTATCTCAATAAAACCAGATGAGACAGTAAAAATTGCTATACAATTTAAGCATAAGGGTATCTATATGTTCCATTGTCATATTCTTGAACATGAGGATAACGGCATGATGGGACAGGTAAAAGTGGAGTAAACTTTAATTCATCTTTTATGAAAATTGGTGAAGTTTACACTGAAACATGTGGGGAAATGATATGTAATTCGTTATTAAAGCAGCTAGTGTGTATTAGTTCACACTGGCTGTTTTAAAATTAAAATTTATAGTTATATAAAAAATGAATGTATTTATTCTTTCTGAAGGTGGGCTACATTATGTTTCCAAAAGTTAAGAAGTACACTAAGAAAAAGAAAAAATCTATATTAATCGTCCTTTTATATTTGGCAATTATTTTATTTTTTATATGGTTATTAGTTGTTTTATTGCTGTCCTACTACTTGTGGCATGATGAAATCAAAGAAAATCCTTTATTGGGTAAAGTGAATTCTTTTTCTAATTTCTACATGGAAACGTTGAAGGATTCCTCCGATTTTCTCAAGCCATTAGGTGAAACGGATGTTACTTTAAAAGGAGCATCCAATGAAAAAGATAATGTGAAGATTCGGATGAAACAACCAGATAGGGATGAATTCAAACCCGCTATGAAGGATCTTTTAAAAGATAGAGACCTAACTTTCAAGAATATTGATGCTATCTTTGAAAATATGAAATCACCTAAAGAAATTACAAAAGATTCAATTCATTCGACATTTGGCAGAGACGTTATTTATATTTATCACACCCATAACAGGGAATCTTTTTTACCTTATTTAAAAGGCACCGATAAACCGGAAGATGCTTATCACTCAAAAGCAAATATTACGTTGGTCGGTGACATGCTGGGTAGGGCACTAGAGAGAAGAGGGGTAGGCGCGAAAGTGGATTCAGCAGATATTGTACAAGAATTAAGTTTGAAAGGGTTAGACTTTAACAGTTCTTATCAGTTATCGGGGGAACAGGTACGGTCTGCACGTGCGGAAAACAAAGATTTGGAAATTTTCTTGGATATACATCGCGATTCATTGCGTAAAGATTCTACAACTAAAAAAATGAATGGAGAAAGTTTTGCACGTTTGTTATTTGTTATTGGTACTGGGCATGAAAATTATGAAAGTAATCTTTTGTTTACAGAAGGCTTGGATAAGCTTCTTGCTGCTCGGTATCCGGGTTTGTCAAAAGGAATAATTATAAAAGATAGCAGTCAAGGGAACGGAGTTTATAACCAGGATTTATCTCCAAACTCAGTTATTGTAGAAATTGGAGGTGTCGATAATACGGTAGAAGAGCTACATCGGACTACCGAAGCGTTGGCGGACGTGCTAAGCGATTATTATTGGCACAGAGAAAAGTAATCTGTTTGTTTGGAGTCCAACACATAAAAAAAGAAAAAGGATTTTTTAAGGAGTTTCTTCTTTTTAGTTTTAAAACGACTTTTAAGGGAAAAATATCACTGATTGCAAAAATAGCAGGAGGTGAGTCCATGAATACGAAATACGAAGAATGTCTGAAAGCTTGTTTAGAATGTCTAGAAGCGTGTAACGTCTGTTTTGATGCGTGCCTGAAAGAGGACGATATGAAGATGATGGCTGATTGTATCCGCTTGGACCGTGAATGTGCAGATATATGTGCGTTTGCCGCACAAGCAATGACGCGAAATAGCCCATTTACTAAACAGATTTTAGAATTATGTGCAGAAGTTTGCGAACGTTGTGCAGAAGAGTGTGCAAAACATGATCACGATCATTGCCAACGCTGTGCCGAATCTTGCCGAAAGTGTGCTGAGGCATGTCGACAAATGGTAGCTTAAGCAATAGACAGAAAACGTAGCCAACAATGGAGCTATTTCAAGAAGTTGAAAAAGGCTTTCTTGGGATAGCTTCTTTTACTTGATATTTACCCAGAATAAGGAGTGTTATTCAAATGAAAAAGCAACTGCTTTTTTTAAGTATCGCTATGATTATTGGTTTAAGTGGGTGTGGAAATAGTACCAGCAACGAGGAAAGTCAAAACAATAATAGCGAACCCAAACAGGAAGAAATGAAGATGGAGATGAACCATTCCGGCTCAGGTGAAGTCCCTGAAAGCTTGAAGGTGGCAGAAAATCCAACCTATGAAGTGGGAAGCGAAGCAATTATTAAAACAGACCATATGGAAGGAATGGATGGGGCTGTAGCAACAATTGTGGGTGCTTATGATACTACGGCTTACGCTATCTCATATACCCCGGTAACTGGCGGAGAAAGAGTGGAAAATCATAAATGGGTCATTCAAGAAGAAGTTAAAGATGATGACGACAAAACTTTGGAACAGGGAACCGAGGTCACCGTGGAGGCAGACCACATGAAAGGGATGGAAGGAGCATTAGCTGAAATTGATTCAGCAGAAAAAACTACTGTATATATGATTGACTATACTCCGACTACCGGTGGGGAAGAAGTAACAAACCATAAATGGGTAACGGAAAGTGAGCTTTCAGCTAAATAATGTTTTTACAAAGTAGAATAAAAATGTCCCATAAGCCAAAATTTATCGGTTTTATGGGGCATTTTTTTGATAGCATGCTTCAATTCTATCATTTAACTCGATTAAAAGTTGATTTTCAAATAGGCAACTTCCCAATTTAAAGTGTGACGGTTCGGTTAACTTGCAATTTTTATAAGTGAGATATGATAAAATATACTTGATGTAAGTTCTTTTTAGTTTGAATAGAAGTGAAGTCAATTCGATGACCTATAATTTTTCATAAAGAATAGGAGAGAAATTAATTATGAAAAAAAGATTACTCGTAGTATTTGGTTTATTGCTAAGCTTTATGTTAGTCGCTTGCAGCAATGATTCATCGGATGGAAGTGAAGTCAAAGATACAAAAGAAAAGGTACATGAGTATAGCGTTGGAAGTTTTGAAGACGATGTAACAGCATCTATTACATCTCATGAACTGATTGTTAATGATAACGGCAAAGAAACTACATTTGACTTGCCAAGTGATGAATTCTTCGTTTCTATTGCACCATTTGTTGAAACTACACATCCTTGTGCAATACATAGTTTAACAGGGTGCCAAGGAGAACTAGTTGAAAAAGACTTCGACGTGCATATTCAAGACGAAGATGGCAATGTCGTTGTAGACGAAACGATCGCCTCTTTAGAAAATGGATTTATCGATCTGTGGTTACCGCGTAATAAAAATTTCCAAGTGAAAATTACACATGACGACAAAACAGTTGAATCTAATATCTCCACATTTGAAGGCGACAATACTTGTATTACAACGATGCAACTAACATAATTCCTTTAAACATCATCCACTTAGAATCGTGAAGTACTCACAATACTTTTCATGGTTCTTTTTTTATATCAAATTTGATCTCGTGCTATTCCCGCAGAACAAGATTGTTTCTCACCTTAACACCGTTTCTTATTAATCTTTTGAGGGTTGAGTGAATACTTTTATCACATGTGTATGACCATCATCTTCTGTCGTTCTCACTTCCATATAATAGGTATGGAACCCACCCGGTAATGGAATGGGTAAACTTGTATATGCTTCGTATTGATATATATGTCCATCTTCAAAAGTTGTGTTACCAATCATATGGCGATAATGCCCTTTTTCCGTCTCGGTCGGCGTACTTGTCTCCCCCTGGATATATCTGCACATGTCCATTTGGGCAAGTGGTTGTACCAAGATGACCATGTGTATGAACATCACAGATAGGGATAAAATTAATTTAAAACACGAAATAGCACCCCTGTTAGGTGGTGCTATTTTTTTTTAGGAAGCTATATATTGACCCTGTACTTAGGTACAGGGTTTATACTATGTATGAGGTGAAACAAATGGTTTTTCATATAGGTGAACTGGCGGAGAAATGTAACGTTAATAAAGAAACCATTCGGTATTATGAACGTTTAGGACTAATTCCCAAACCTTCTCGTACAGAGTCAGGATATCGAATATACACAGAACAAACCGTTGACCGATTAAATTTCATTAAGCGCATTCAGGAATTAGGTTTTACTTTAAATGAAATTGATAAGCTTTTAGGCGTGGTAGATCGTGATGAAGCGAAATGCCGTGATATGTATGATTTTACTGTTTATAAGATTGAAGACATTCAACAGAAAATTCAAGGTCTCAAAAGAATCGAACAAATGCTTATCGACCTAAAAGAAAGATGTCCCGCAAACAAAGATATTTATGAATGCCCTATTATTGAAACTTTACTAGAAGTTTAAGGACGGAGGAATAGTATTGAAAAGATATCGGATTAGCGTTCAAGGAATGACATGCAAGGGTTGTGAAGAGCATTTGGCTGTTGCGCTTCAAAATATAGGTGCAAAGCGTATTGAAGTTGATTTTCGCCGTGGGGAAGCTGTATTTGAACTTCAAAATGACGTAGAAGTTGAAATAGTTAAAAATGCGATTGCTGAAGCCAAATATCATCCAGGTGGAATTGAAGATTTACAAACACAAGTAAAAGTTGATTTAGGTTGCGAAGATGATTATGACTATATCATTATTGGTTCTGGTGCAGCAGCCTTTTCATCTGCCATTGAAGCTGTGGGTTACGGTGCTAAAGTTGCAATGATTGAACGTGGAACGGTGGGAGGAACTTGCGTTAATATCGGATGTGTTCCGTCTAAGACCTTGTTAAGGGCAGGAGAAATCAATCATTCAGCAAAAAATAATCCATTTACAGGATTACACACTACAACACAAAATGTTGATTTAGCCTTATTAGTACAACAAAAAAATGATTTAGTAAGTACACTTCGAAATGAAAAATATGTGAATTTAATTGAAGATTACGATTTTGATTTAATAAAGGGTGACGCGAAATTTGTAAATGAAAGTACAGTTGAAGTGAATGGCAACCAAATAACTGCGAAACGATTTTTAATAGCTACAGGGGCATCACCATCCATTCCTAATATTCCCGGATTAGACGAAGTAGAGTATTTAACAAGCACTACGTTACTTGAATTAAAGAAGGTTCCAAAGCGTCTCACGGTGCTTGGTTCTGGATATATCGGATTGGAATTAGGACAACTATTTCATAATTTAGGCGCAGAAGTAACTTTGATACAAAGAAGCGAGCGTCTATTAAAAAAATACGAACCTGAAATTTCAGAAGCTATTACTCAGGTCTTAACAGAACAGGGAATTAATTTAGTTTCAGGAGCAGCCTATGAACGCGTAGAACAAGATGGAGACATTAAAAAAGTTCATGTAGAGATAAATGGTGAAAAGCGAATCATTGAAGCAGAACAATTGCTTGTAGCAACAGGAAGAAAACCAAATACAGAATCTTTGAACTTACATGCAGCAGGTGTTGACGTTGGGTCTCGTAGTGAAATCGTCATTGATGAATATTCTAAAACTTCCAATTCCCAAATTTACGCAGCCGGAGATGTAACGCTTGGTCCCCAATTTGTTTATGTAGCTGCTTATCAAGGTGGACTTGCTGCGCGTAATGCAATCGGAGGACTAAATCAAAAGGTGAATTTAGAAGTTGTTCCAGGTGTTACGTTTACTAATCCTTCGATTGCAACTGTTGGTTTAACTGAACAGAAAGCAAAAGAAAAAGGTCTTGAGGTTAAAACGTCTGTCTTGCCGTTAGATGCCGTACCAAGGGCCCTTGTTAATCGGGAAACGACGGGTATTTTTAAATTAGTAGCAGATGCAAAAACATTAAAAGTGTTAGGGGTTCATATAGTTGCGGAAAACGCAGGAGAGGTTATCTATGCGGCAACATTAGCTGTAAAATTCGGATTGACAATAGAAGATCTACGAGAAACTCTTACTCCCTATTTAACAATGGCAGAAGGATTGAAATTAGCAGCCCTTACGTTTGATAAAGATGTATCCAAATTATCTTGTTGTGCTGGATAACAATATTAATTTAAAAGTAGCCGGAATTCCTTAGAGAAAGGAATTCCGGCTTTTAAAATCAATCTAAACCATTGATCTGTATATCACATCTCAGGATTTTACAAAGTGTATAAAATCCAAAGATATAGTTTCAAGAAAGGTATTGTCTGCTTTTTCTCGTATAGGAACCTAGGTCGTTCAGTCACGCAAAACTAAATTAGGTATTAAACGTATATAAATAAGTGAACCTATAAGCTCCACGATTGTTTGGGTCACAATGATGGCCGCTACTAAAGTGTTCACTCCGTCAGGCAGAGCCAATGCAAGAGGAAGAACTACGAGCGAATTACGTATTGCTCCTCCAAATATAAGCGAGCGTCCAGTTTTAATATCAAGATTAAACAACCTAGCAAAGAATCGCGAAATTATGGGCATAATGATCATAAAGGCGATATATATAGGAATTACTTTTATTATTAAATTAATGTGGCCAGATAATTTCCCTATTTGAGATGCTACAACAACAAAAAGTGTAAGAGCCATGAATGGAACAGGAAGCCATGCAGAACTATTTAATATTTTATCTACAGTAGATGCTTTTTTTGCGAATAATTGTACGATGATAGCAATGCCCATTGGAATAACGATTAGCCCGAGAAATGCTTCGAAAAATGGACCGGCTTCCACTATTCCTATAGCTTCCCTTCCCATAAACAACCATAAGTACAAAGGTAACAAGAGCATCTGCGTTACGAAAAGAACAGGGGTTGCCATAAGTAAAAGCTTTTCATTTCCACGACCAAGAGATGTGAACACAATGACATAATCAATACAAGGGGTCAGCAATACTAAATAAACCCCGAGTAATAATGGTGGATATTCTGGTAATAGCTTTGATAGAAGCCATACAACAATGGGTACGGCTATATAGTTAACCGTTAATAAAGCTCCGAGAAAACGACGATTTCCGAACGATTTTTTCAAGGCTGCAAATGGAATCTGAGAAAACATACTGTACATTAATATAGCAATAACTAAAGAAATCGTCACATCTAATCGTCCGGCGAAATCAGGCACGAATAATCCAAATCCAGCTGCTATCACTAGCACAATAACATACAGTGATATTTGTTTTTCTTCTAATTGTTCTCTAGTCCACATTAAAAATTATTCTCCTTTTGTTTTATAAATATCCCCAAGATAACTTAGTCGATTTCATATAATTAGAGAGTGGGGATTAAATGTAGAGTTGAAGTGGAAGTATCTCTCCAACATTTCGAAATAAGTAAGTGATGCAACTGTGAGGCTGGATGAGGAACCCTAATGTCTACTATACCTCAACATTGCCTTTTTGACATGCAAGTATTATACGACAATACGACTTCCAACTATTCAAAAGGACTGTCATTAAGCAGCGCTATAATTTTTGAAAAAGAATTTCATAGGAAATGATAAACACACTTGCATATATAAGCATATGATTATATACTGATGATGAAGTGGAGGGATGATACATGAATACAACAGCAACAATTGATCTGCAACGAGCATCACAACTATTAAAATTGCTCGGAGATCCGACACGTTTGACGATGATGAAGTTACTCAAGTCACATGAATGCTGTGTGTGTGAATTTGTTGAGATTTTTAAAATGAGTCAGCCGGCGATTAGCCAGCATTTGCGTAAACTTAGAGATATTGAGTTGGTTAAAGAAGAACGCAGAGGTCAATGGATTTTCTTTTCGATTAATGAAAATCATGAAGATTATCCGTTTATTAAAAGCATCCTTGAACATCTTCCTGAACAGAATGAATCAATCGCTGAACTGGAGGCACAAGGACTTCGAGTTTGTTGTCAATAAGGAGGAGAAAGTACGTTGGTTTCAGTTATCACCGCATCATTAATTTTCATAATTACACTTATTTTTGTCATTTGGCAACCTAGAAACTTATCAATTGGATGGTCTGCATGTATTGGTGCCGTAATCGCTTTGATAGTAGGCGTAGTTAATTTTCAGGATGTCATAGATGTAACGGGGATTGTATGGAATGCAACGCTTGCTTTTGTTGCAATCATTATTATTTCATTAATCTTAGACGAAATTGGATTTTTCGAATGGTCTGCCCTTCATATGGCTAGATTGGCTAAAGGCAGTGGGATTCGGATGTTCGTTTATGTCAGTCTTTTAGGTGCAGTCGTTGCTGCTTTATTTGCAAACGATGGTGCTGCCTTAATCCTAACGCCAATTGTTTTGGCAATGGTACGAAATTTGAATTTCAGTGAAAAGATGATTTTTCCATTCATCATTGCCAGTGGTTTTATTGCAGATACGACTTCGTTGCCATTAGTTGTGAGTAACTTGGTCAATATTGTATCAGCAGACTTTTTCGGCATCGGATTTGTTGAGTATGCATCTCGGATGATAGTTCCCAATTTATTTGCTTTAGTTGCGAGTATTTTAGTACTGTTTTTATTCTTCCGTAAGGATATCCCGAAAGACTATAAAGTATCAGATCTAAAAGAACCGAAGGATGCTATTAAAGATATAAAGTTGTTTCGACTAGCTTGGGTAATTTTAGGCGTGTTACTCGTGGGCTATTTCTCTAGTGAATTTACAGGATTGCCTGTATCTATTATTGCTGGGATTACAGCCATCTTCTTTATGCTTATGGCACAAAGAAGTCCCGCTGTTCACACGAAGCAAGTAATTAAAGGTGCACCTTGGGCTATTGTTTTCTTCTCTGTCGGCATGTATGTAGTCGTTTATGGCTTGCGCAATGCGGGTTTGACAAGTGTGTTGGCAGATGTCATTCAAATGGCAGCCAATCAAGGGCTCTTTGTAGCGACGATTTCGATGGGCTTTATCGCGGCAATCTTATCATCCATTATGAATAATATGCCTACTGTTATGATTAACGCTTTAGCCATATCAGAAACAACTACAACAGGACCGATTCGCGAAGCTCTAATTTATGCAAATGTCATTGGGTCGGATTTAGGTCCAAAAATCACACCAATCGGTTCCTTGGCCACTTTATTGTGGTTGCATGTACTGTCTCAAAAAGATGTGAAAATCTCATGGGGTAGCTATTTTAAAATCGGTATCATCTTAACAGTTCCTACACTCCTGATTACACTAATCGGGCTGTATGTATGGCTGTCATTCATACAATAAAACACAAAAAGGAGATTTTTACTATGTCGAAAAAAACACTCTATTTCTTATGTACAGGTAACTCATGTCGCAGTCAAATGGCTGAAGGCTGGGGTAAAAAGTATCTCGGAGAAGAATGGCAAGTTCTTAGTGCGGGAATTGAAGCACACGGCGTCAATCCAAGTGCTGTTAAAGCGATGAATGAGGCTGGAGTCGATATTTCGAATCAAACTTCGGATATTATTGATCCACAAATCTTAAATAATGCAGATTTTGTTGTCACGCTTTGTGGAGATGCTGCTGACAAGTGTCCGATGACACCACCTCATGTCAAACGTGATCATTGGGGATTTGATGATCCTGCTAAGGCAGAAGGAACAGATGAAGAGAAATGGGCGTTTTTCCAGCGTGTACGCGATGAAATCGGATCAAGGATTGAACGCTTCGCTAAAACTGGTGAATAAATAAATTAGGCCGTGGATTCATCCCACGGCTATTCTTATATTAAGTATATAAGGATATGATTATGTATTAATGAAGGAGATGTTGATAATGAAAAAGATCGAAATATTTGATCCTGCAATGTGTTGTTCAACTGGTGTCTGCGGACCAGGTGTTGATCCAGAATTAACGCGTGTCGCATCGGCTGTTTATTCACTTGAACAAAAGAAATTTGATATTACTCGCTATAATCTTGGGAATGATCCAGGGGCATTTGTAGACAATGAAGTAGTAAATAAAGTACTTCTTGAAAAAGGTCCAGATGCTCTTCCTTTGATACTTGTTAATAATGAGGTTGTAAAGGTGGGTGCCTATCCGACAAACGAAGAGTTAGCAGAATGGCTTAATGTAAAGACAGCTGAACTTCAGGAAAAACCACGCGTACGTGTTTCAGTCAAGTTTGATAAATAAGGGGGAATAACCATGTATCCATTATTCAATCCAAACAAAACCGTACTAACTCCATTTTTGTTTTTTACCGGAAAAGGTGGTGTTGGTAAGACATCAACGGCCTGTGCGACAGCGGTTTCTCTTGCCGATCAAGGAAAAAAAGTACTTTTAGTAAGTACCGATCCTGCTTCAAATTTACAAGATGTTCTCGATGTAGAATTGACGAATGATCCAATAGCTATTCCAAGTGTAAAAAATTTATTTGCTTGCAATATTGACCCGGAAGCATCAGCGAAAACATACCGTGAAAAGGTTGTCGGTCCTTATCGGGGTAAGTTGCCGGATGCTGTTCTCACAACTATGGAAGAACAGTTATCTGGTGCTTGCACAGTTGAAATTGCTGCATTTGATGAGTTTTCTCATCTGTTAACCGATGAAGATGTGTTAAATCAATATGATCATGTATTGTTTGACACTGCGCCGACTGGGCACACACTACGTTTGTTACAATTACCAACAGCGTGGACCGGATTTTTAGAAGAAAGTACACACGGTGCTTCCTGTTTAGGTCCATTGTCAGGTCTTGGAGAGAAAAAAGAGTTGTATGCGAAAGCAGTCGAGTCACTATCTAATCCAGAAAAAACGACGTTAATTTTGGTTTCCCGTCCGGATATATCTTCTTTAGTTGAAGCGAATCGGGCCTACTCTGAGCTGAAAGATATCGGTATTAAAAATCAGCTACTTATTATAAACGGGCTTCTTCAAACTCATCGGCCTGATGATGACGTGTCAAAAGCGTTTTATGAGCGACAACGCAACGCACTGAAAGAAACGCCTGAAGCTTTAAAGCAGGTTGTGACGTTCTCTCTTCCATTCGTTTCATATTCATTAACGGGAGTTGATAACCTCCGGCACTTATTTAGTTCTTACACGATTACTGAATTTGTAAATGACAGCCTCGGAAAAGAAGCTATTCAGCTTCCAGGCTTAAACAAAGTAATTGATGATTTTTCATCGAAAAACATACGTGTAATCTTCACAATGGGTAAAGGTGGGGTTGGTAAAACATCCATTGCATCTGCAATTGCGGTTGGCCTTTCTGAGAAAGGTCATCGCGTTCATTTGACTACAACAGACCCAGCAGCTCATCTTGCGTACACATTTGAAGATAGTGCTTTGAAAGAGAATCTGACGATTAGCAGTATTAATCCAGAGGTTGAAGTCGAAAAGTACCAGCAGGAGGTGCTTTCTACGGCAGGGGAAGGGCTGGATGAAGAAGGTCTAGCGTATTTGAAAGAAGATCTAGAATCACCATGTACAGAAGAAATTGCTTTGTTCAGAGCCTTTGCAGAAGTAGTTGAGAAGTCGGAAAATGAAATTGTTGTAATTGATACAGCACCGACCGGCCACACATTGTTATTGCTTGATTCAACGGAAGCGTATCACAAAGAAATGAGCCGTTCGACTGGTGATGTACCAGAAAGTGTGAAGAAGCTTCTTCCACGTTTGCGAAATCCAGAAGAAACTGGAGTGGTTATTGTTGCATTGGCTGAGGCCACACCGGTTTTAGAAGCCGCTCGATTACAGGAAGACCTCAAACGTGCAAAGATTGATCCGAAATGGTGGGTCATCAATCAAAGCCTGTACGCAACGGATACTACAGATCCCATTTTGAAAGGGCGTGCAGTTTCTGAAATAGAGTGGATTAAAAAAGTGAAAGAAGACTTAGCACCACAGTGTGCAGTAATCCCATGGTTGCATGAAGAGAAAATTGGTTACGACAAATTGAAAGAATTTATTCTATAAAAATTTGGAGGTAAACTCATGCATAAAGTAGTAATTTTAGGAACTGGACCTGCGGGTTTAACGGCAGCAATTTATCTTGCAAGAGCTAATATGAACCCTATTGTAATTGAAGGTGACCAACCTGGAGGACAGTTAACATTAACAACAGAAGTTGAAAACTTTCCAGGCTTTATAGATGGTATTACGGGACCTGAACTAATGGATAATATGAGAAAGCAAGCAGAGCGCTTTGGAGCTGAATTTATAAGAGGATGGGTAACGGATGTAGATTTATCTCAAAAGCCAATCAAGCTTCAAATTAATGGTATTGGAGAAATTGCCACAGAATCACTGATCCTTTCAACCGGAGCAGCAGCAAAACTTCTTCAAATTCCAGGTGAAAAAAAATACATTGGTTCAGGTGTAAGTACTTGTGCAACTTGTGATGGATTTTTCTACCGAGGTAAAAAAGTGATCGTTATTGGAGGTGGAGACTCCGCGATGGAAGAGGCAAATTTCCTCACTAAATTTGCTTCTGAGGTAGTGATCGTCCATCGTCGTGACGAATTACGGGCTTCAAAGATTATGCAAGACCGAGCTAGACAAAATCCGAAAATTACTTGGGCATTAAATAAGACTCCTGTTGAAGTAATCGGGGACGGTATAAAAATAAATGGTTTGAAAGTGAAAGATAATGATACTGGTGAAGAAGAGATGATTGAGGCAGATGGGATTTTTGTAGCAATCGGACATACACCAAATACGGATTTCTTAAAAGGACAAATCGAAACAGATGAGGTTGGTTATATTCAAGTAAAGCCTGGAAAAACAGAAACTACTATACCAGGTGTCTACGCATGTGGTGATGTCCAAGATAATAAATATCGCCAAGCAATTACTGCAGCGGGTACAGGATGTATGGCAGCTCTAGATGTAGAAAGATACTTAGAAGGTTCTGCAAGTCACGATTGGAGCCAAAACTAACCATGAAAGGCGGAAAAAATGTGAGCGAAAATTATCAGGAATTAGTAAAAAATAAGATTTTTATTGGCGGTGCGGGCGAAGTAAAAGAAGCTATAGAAAACGAAGGTATTGAAGTGGTTATTGATCTGCGAGCAGAAATACTGGAAGGCAACTTTGATTTTCACCGTGTTCACAGTCCGATTGTTGATGATTCCGATGAACATCAGGACGATTCTGTAAAGAACGCGATTGACCGAGTAGTGGAGGCATACAATGCGGACCGAAAAGTTTATTTTCATTGTGCGGGGGGAAGTAACCGAACCGGTACAGTGGCGATTGGTACACTCTTAGCTTTGGGTGCAGCCAAAACGATTGAAGAGGCTGAGAACAAAGCCATGACGGTTCGTCCTAAAATAAACGTGAAACCCCAATTAAAAGAATCATTAAAAAGAATATTCCCAGATGCCTAGGCATTTGATTGGAAAAGAAGGAGAGAACATTATGGACATTACAAAAGAAGCTAAAGCATATATTCAATCACTCTTGAAAGAACAACAAGCAGAAGGTCTTCGGATTTATGCCCTTGAGGGTTGTTGTGGACCGCAAATCGGCTTATCTCTTGATATGCCTGAAGAGTCAGATACTGTTTCTTTGATTAATGACATTCAAGTTGCTATTTCTACGCTAGCTTTAGGGCTATTGGATAATTTAACATTGGATTTTGAAACTGAAGGCGAACAATCTGGGCTCGTCATGATTGGTGCGCCGAATAATTGTTAAATAAAGAGCTCACTTAGGTGAGCTCTTTATTCTTTTTGAGGAGGAATAAAAGATGGAAAAACAAGTTAACCTTAAAATAGGTAGTGGAAATTGTTGTTCTTCAATAAATACTGTTCCTATACATTTAGATTTTAATGAAAAAGAATCAAGTTCATTGCCTGTTGTCATCATTGGTGCTGGACCAGTCGGCTTAGCTGCAGCGGCCCATTTGGCTAAGTTAGGTGAAAGGTTTCTAGTATTGGAATCTGGTACACACGTTGGAAACCATATACTTCAGTGGGGGCATGTTCGATTATTTTCTCCATGGCAATACAATATTGACAAAGATGCAAGAGAGCTACTTGAAAAACATGGTTGGGATGCACCACCCCCTGATGAACTACCAACAGGAAAAGAATTGGTGGAGGATTACTTAGAGAAGATAGCAAATCTACCTGAGATCAAGCCATACATTATTGTGAATTCTAAAGTGCTATCCGTTAGTAAAAAAGGATTGGATAAAATGAAGTCAGCCAATCGCGAAAATGTCCCGTTCATTCTTTATGTTGATCGAAATGGTATGACTGAACAAATTGAAGCGAAAGCAGTCATTGATGCGACAGGAACATGGGGACAACCAAACCCTGCAAATGTTGATGGTGTATGGACGAAGGAAGAAATTTCATTACAAAATAATATCCATTATGGGATACCCGACATTAATTGTAAAGACCGTGAGAGATATATAGGTAAACGTGTAGCTGTAATTGGTGGTGGTCACTCTGCAATCAATACAATTTTAGAATTGACTAAACTAAATGAAAGTAGTTCCGATCAAATCATTTGGATACTCCGCAAAAATAATGTTGAGGAGGCTTACGGAGGTGAAGAGAATGATGCTCTCCAAGCAAGAGGAGAACTTGGCTCGAAAATTCATCAATTAGTGAATTCCGGACGTATAAAAGTATATACACCTTTTTATATCCAGAATATTTTGATGGAAGTGGGTTCTTTAAAAATTTTCGGTGAGTTTAAGGGAGAGAGCTATTCAATTGATGGAGTGGATGAGTTGATTGTTAATACTGGAAGCCGTCCTGATTTTACATTCTTAAATGAAATTAGATTACAAATCGACTCTGCTACTGAAAGTGTTGAAGTATTGGCCCCCTTAATTGATCCTAATCTTCATAGTTGCGGAACCGTCCGTCCACATGGTGAGAAAGAATTAAGACAACCAGAGAAAAACTTTTATATCGCGGGGATGAAGAGTTATGGACGGGCTCCAACGTTTCTAATGGCGACTGGCTATGAACAAGTGCGTTCAATTGTAGCCTATTTAACGGGCGACTACGAGTCGGCCAAAAAAGTGGAACTGGATTTACCGGAAACAGGAGTATGTAGTGTGAACGTAACACCAGAAAAGCAAGAACAATCTTGTTGTAGTACTTCATCAAATTGTTAAAGAAGTAGTTCCGAAAATTTCAATGATGTTGTGTTTAGCCATGGATTTTGTTAAAGTGAATGTATATATTTTATGTTATTAAGTCACTGATCTAATGGTGAAAGTCGTTACACTTTTTGCATATGCAGAAAGAGATTCGGCACAAATTTTCAGCCTTTGGATTCCTTATTCACAGGAGAAGTTAGGCAGACGTATTCGACGTCCATAAATTGCTTTTGCATATCAGAAGAGATACTTACGCATTTTGCGTGAACTATATTAAAACCGATTTTTCCTATTCAGGAAAGGTCGGTTTTTTGGTGTGCCCTGCATGGGTAAATACTCGGCGGTGAAAGTCCGCTACAGGCTTGGCAGTAGGAACTGTTAGCGAAAGACAAGGTGGCTATCGTGAGGTAGTGGCTGAAGGAAGTCGGACGCAAAATCCCGAACTGACGAACAGAAACTAAATAAAAGGCTGGATTAGGTCGGATGAGATTGCCAAACAAATCAAAGTCCAATACTGCCCGAAACCTATACAGTAGATTTAGCAGTTACATGGGAGGAAAGTATTTACCCTTACCAGGGGAGGTCTTGCGAGGGCTCTGTGAGAGTTAAAAGAATAACAAACCTGGGCAATCTTTATGGCGACACAAGGATGAATCGCAAGAAGTCAGCAGACGTCATAGTAGCGTTCACTGACAGAACGTGAAGGACTGAACAATAATAATTTTGAGGAAAACAAGGAGGTGTGGAAATTGCGACAACCGCAGAAAACAGGGAAACTTGGCTACCGTCAGAGAGATAATGTGGAACACGAAGGGTACGACGGAGTGCATAGTAATTTCCATGGTGAATTGAACAATCAAGATGGTGTACAACTGTTTGGGAAAATCCTTTCAAGGAATAATCTCAACCAAGCTTACCTTCAAGTTGTCAGAAATAAGGGAGCTGCTGGCGTTGACGGTATGACCTACGACCAGCTACTTCCACACTTGAAGGTGCACAGGGAAGAATTACTAACGAAATTACACAACGGAACGTATACTCCGCAACCTGTGTTGCGTGTTGAAATCCCAAAGCCTGATGGTGGTGTAAGAAAATTAGGCATTCCAACTGTCATCGACCGAATGATTCAACAAGCAATCAATCAAGTTTTACAACCAATTTTTGACCCAACGTTCTCCGATAATAGTTTTGGGTTTCGTCCAAAACGTAGTGCACATCACGCTATCATACGAGCGAAGTCGTACTATGAACAAGGGTGTAAATATGTCGTAGACATAGATATGAAAGCTTATTTTGACACAGTGAATCACGATAAACTCATGTACTACATAGAGAGAAAGGTGCAAGATAAGCGCGTTTTACGCTTGATCCGCCAATATCTCAAGAGTGGTATTTTGATAAACGGCTTATTTGAAGCTTCCGACGAGGGAACACCGCAAGGAGGAAACTTATCGCCCTTACTCAGTAATATTTACCTGAATGAGTTCGATAAACTTCTTGCGGGACGTGGACACAAGTTCGTTCGTTACGCCGATGACTGCAATATTTACGTCAAAAGTAAACGAGCTGGTCATCGGGTGATGGAAACATCCATTAAATTCCTTGAGAGAGAACTGAAATTAACTGTAAATCGTGAGAAAAGTGCAGTAGGAAGTCCTCTAAGACGAAAGTTCTTAGGATTCTGTCTACTAGTAACTAGAAACGGTGTCAAAATTCGACCACATCAAAAAGTGAAGTCCACTGTGAAGCAAAAGTTGAAGAAAATAACGAAGCGGAACAGAGGAAAAAGCATCGGAGTCCTCTTCAAGCAAATCAAACAACTAATGACAGGGTGGATTAACTACTATGGCATTAGTTTAATGAAAAGCTTTATGAATGACTTAAATGGTTGGTTGAAACGACGAATCAGACAATACATTTGGAAACAGTGGAAAAACCCACGAACGAAATGTAGAAATCTGATTCAATTAGGAATCGAAAAGCAAAAAGCCTATGAATGGTCAAATACCCGAAAGGGATACTGGAGAACTTCTTCCAGCTATATCCTTCATAGGTCTTTAACAGACGAAAAACTGGCACAGCTTGGATATATGGATATATCCAAGAAGTACCAGTTTGTACACTCGAATTATTGAACCGCCGTATACGGGTCCGTACGTACGGTGGTGTGAGAGGGTCGAACGAATCGAATTACGATTCGTTCACTCTACTCGAT
>NZ_PDYO01000019.1:0-55758 GCF_002743065.1 Sporosarcina sp. P16b
ATGTCACGAGCACCTTATGTAATGGCAAAACCGGAGCGTGCATTTCCAAGGGGAGATATGAAACTTCAGCCCCTAAAGTAAAGTGGTGTAGGAGTATCTATTTAGTACTCCTCATACTTCATATAGAGAGTTTTCTAGAAAAGGATACATGGCCTTTCTAAATAGATAAAAGGGCGCATATAGTATTTCTGAATGAATGTTGCAAGTATCCTTACGGAGACGCGTTAAAAAATAAGATACCTATTAATCAAAACGATAGAGAAACTGTGGAAATCAGTTGCTTTATCGTTTTTTATTTCTTAAAAATAAAATGAAACTATATACAATAACCTACGTCTATAGCGCGAAGAAGTGCTTAAAGATAAGAAAAAAGAGATGAAAATTCAGATGTTGTTGGAGTGAGAAAATCTGTGTGAAGAGGTTCGGAGTTGTGGTGATGAAAATTGGGAAGTTAACTTTTCGTAGATGTTCCTTACACTAATTTCATAATGGATTATTCATGTAAATAGGGTACCAGGTCACACACAACTTGGAAACAAATCTGAATTGAATTAGAGTTGTGTGAGGACCTGGTACCTTTATAAAAGCAATTGACCTATTAGAATAACGCACTACAATTCAGGGTCGTATAAAAGTATATTTAAATTAAGGTAGGTGCATAAAATGTCCGAAATAATCAAAGCTATTCCAGTGGATAAGATGACTGAAGCAGGTGTAGAAGTAGGTAGAGCATTAGGAGATGCAATAAGGAAAAACCCTAAAGAATCATTAGCTGTAGCCCTGTTTTTAGGTAGCCTTTATGTTCTAAAAGATAAAAAACTTAAATTGAAACTGAAAGTGAAAGATATAGATATTGATTTTGAAGCAGAATAAACTACTTGAGAACATAAGGCGAGAATTCAAATAAGGTACCTGTGTGGGAAACAAACGTGAATGTGTAAACAATCATGAAAGTTTCACGCACAGGTATTTTTCATGAAAATTCACGCGATAACATGTAGCTGCCAGGCCGAACCGCTATAATAGATGACGCATTCCCAATAATCCATCACTTACGAACAATAATCTCATTCGAAAACTGAAGAGTAATATCAATAAAGTCTTGAATAGGAGGCGGGAGATAGCGTTCAGGCTGATAGACTAAATATACTGTTCTCTTGGAAGCGAAGTCTTTTATGAAGACTACGTTTCTTCTTTTCGATGGATTTAGGGTGAGAAAGCTTTCTGGTACAACCGATATACCCAGTCCATTCTCTACAAGGCTACATGCGGTTTCTAAACTTTCTGTTTCGAATTCTACTGTGGGTGAAAAGCCTACATGCTCGCATGCTTTGATAAATGTTTCTCTAATTTTAAAACCTTCCAGGCTATGAATAAAGGTTTCGTTTTTCAAATCGATGATTTCAATACTCGTCAGGTTTTTAAATCGGTGATCAGGAGGTGTTAGTAATACGTAATTTTCCTGGAAGATTGGTATATATTTGAAGTCGTTGTGATCATTGGCTATAGATGTGATACCTAAATGAATGTCAAAGCTCTCTAAATTTTTTACAATATCCTTCGGTCCTAATTCCCGTACTTTCATCGAGACAGCAGGATTTTTGCTCTTGAAAATTCCGATCATATGGGAAATGAAATACCGGTATGATTCAATCATTCCTAGATTGATTTTGCCTTTACCTACATTTCGTGCGTCCTCCATCTCTTTGTAAATCTTATCGAATAACTCCAATACATTCCCCGCATGTTTATATAAAATTTCTCCTGGTTCGGTCAACTTCAAACTTTTCGTGCTTCTTTCAAATAATGTACATCCGAGCTCCTTTTCTAATGATTTGATGGTATTGCTCAAAGCTGGCTGTGAAATATGTAATTGTATTGCAGCCCTTGTAAATTGTCCGCATTCTGCGATGGTATGAAAATGCTTTAAAGAGCGAATGTCCATTTTAGCACCTCTTCTTTATAACTATAAGTTATCAATTCATAATAATCCGATATTAGACATTATATATCTAGTGATATACAATTTCAACTAGATGGAGTGTTTAGAAAGTTCTAATTCATTTGATTTCATTTTTTATGGAATTATCTTTAGCTCCTAAGCAAAAAGCGATGTTTAGCGATAAATGGAAAGGAGGAACTGCTATGTCATCGAGTAGAAGTGAGAATGGAATGCTAATCCTGGATGTCGATATGATTACTTTTACTGCTATCGGGGCAGTGTTACTAATCTTGGGGACATGGATCGTAAAGAAATATGAAATTCTTTGGAAGTATTCAATTCCAGGGCCTGTAATTGGCGGTTTTGGATTTTCACTATTAATGTGGGGAGCTTATGAATTAGGGCTTTTTGAGTTTCAATACGACAATACACTCTACGATTTATTCATGTATGTTTTCTTTGTAACCATTGGCTTGTCTACCGGCGTGTCGATTTTGAAAAAAGGCGGTAAATTGCTTTTGATTTACATGTTGGTTTGTTGGTTCCTGGCTATTTTGCAAAACGGTATTAGTGTCGGGGCAGCATGGCTGACTGGCATTAATCCACTCTCAGCATTAATGGCAGGACAAGCATCTATGCAGGGCGGTCATGGCATGGCAGCCTCACTTGCTCCATTAATTGAGTCATTTGGTGAATCAAATGCATTAACGATTGGAATGGCTGCTTCAACATATGGACTAATAGCAGGCTCGTTAATTGGAGGACCTGTCGGCAATTGGCTGATCACTAGAAAAAATCTAAAAATCCAAACTGACACGGATGATTTGAATGCGCTTGCAAGTGAGATTGAAGAGAAGAAGACGGCGATTACTTGGCAAAATGTGCTCATAGAAGGTTCTTTAATCTTTGTAATATTGTCCATCGGTTTGCCAACAGCACAGTGGATTACAGAAGTGACTGGTTTCTCCATCCCAGGCCATATATTTAGTCTTTTCCTAGGTATTATTTTCCGCTCAATCAATGAGCGAACGTCATGGGTGCCTATGACAGACACGGCAATGGATATAATTTCAAATGTTTCATTGAACATGTTTTTAGTAATGGCCATGATGAAACTGAAGTTATGGGAACTGTACGATCTGGCTCTTCCTTTAGCAGTAATTCTCGTTTTGCAAACACTAGCGACAATGGCAGTTGCGGTATTCATCCTATATAGATTGCTTGGGAAGAACTATGACGCGGCTGTGATGTCAGCAGGATTTATTGGACATGGATTAGGAGCCACGCCAAATGGATTGGTTGTCATGAATGCGATATGTACGAAATATGGTGTCTTTTCTAGGAAAGCGTTTATCATTATCCCGGTTGCGGGGACAGTTTTAACAGATATCGTCGGAGTACCTATATTTGTATTTCTTGCAAACCTTTTAGGAAATTAAACTAGTAATGGGGGAATAACGAATGGAAAAAATTAATATGCCGATCACAGGAATTTGTTCTTTTGCTAAGTATCCAATCTGCACGGACTGGGAAGAAATTGATGCAGACATCGCAGTTTTAGGGGTTCCGTACGATACGGGCGTGGGCTTTTTAAGCGGCTGTCGATTTGGACCTAGAAGAATTCGAGAAGTGTCCACGCATTACGCACGTGGGAATGCAGGGTTCTACGATCCAGAACGGGATGAAGTATTTTTAGGCGGAGACGTAAAAATCGTGGATGCAGGGGATGCGGATGTCATCCATGGAGATATAGAGCAAGCATTTACTGCAATTGAATATGCAGTAGCAAAAATTCGAGAAAAAGGTGCTATTCCTGCAATTATGGGAGGAGACCATTCGATTTCCATCCCTGTTGCACGCGCATTAAAAGATGAAGGCGATATCACCGTCATTCAATTAGATGCACATTTAGACTGGTCAGATGCACCAGGCGGGCAGACATTAGGAAACGGTAGCCCTATGCGTAGAATGTCTGAAATGGATCATATTAAAGATATGGTACAAATCGGTTTGCGCGGATTAGGGAGTAGTCGAAAAGAAGATTTTGACGCGGCAAAAGCTTACGGAAGCGAGCTAATCTCAGCACGCGATTCCGCTAAGTTGGGTGTAGAAGGTATACTTAATAAAATTCCAAAAGCCGATAAGTACTATGTGACGATCGATATTGACTGCTTCGATATATCATTGGCTACGGGTACAGGATCTCCTTCACCTGGAGGTTTCTCGTTTGATTTCCTAAATGACATTTTAATTGGAATCGCTGAAAAAGGAAACGTCGTTTGTTTCGACCTAGTTGAAGTTGCTCCTCAATATGATCCGACTGGTGCGACGACTCGAGTAGCAGCTATGACGATGCTGAACTTTATGGGTCATATTCTTAAAAACAAAGAAAAACATGCAGACTGATAGAATGTACTATAGCCATGCAGCGAATGTATTTTATTCGCTGTATGGCTTTTTGAGTGGGTACGAATGAGCAAATCGGGTATCTTTAAATAGTTTGAAACTTTTTAAAGAAATTGACGTCTGTACGGGGAAATATAGTTTAGGTGCCAAATTGGCACCGATTGTATATTACTACTACATAACGTAAAGGGGAGACAGGAAATGGAGAAACAGCAAAAAAAGAAAAAACCATTTTATAAAAAGTGGTGGGTTTGGTTGCTTGCAATTATTATTATAGCGGCAGTCAATAGCGATGATGAAGACACAGAGAGTGCTGACGTGGAAGAAAGTCAACCAGCTGTTACGGCATCGGCGGAGGATAAGCCGGAAAAGGTAGAAGCAGAGACCGAAAAAGTAGAACCTGAGGTGAAAGAAAAACCAGTAGAAGACAATGTACCTAAAGAATTCAAAACAGCTTTGAATAAAGCTGAAACGTATGCAAAAACAATGAACATGTCTAAAAAGGCTATTTCTGAACAATTGACTTCAGAGTATGGTGAGAAATACTCTGCTGAAGCTGCCGAGTATGCAATGAATAATCTTGAATTTGATTGGAAAGCAAATGCACTGAAAAAGGCAGAAACGTATTCTGATACTATGCATATGTCAAAGCAAGGAATCCAAGAACAGCTTGTCTCTGAAAATGGTGAGAAGTTTACAGCGGAAGAAGCACAGTATGCAATCGATAATTTGCAAGCTGATTTTAATAAAAATGCGTTAGAGAAGGCAAAAACGTATCAGGATACTATGAGCATGTCACCGGAAGCGGTTAGAGACCAGCTGGCTTCTACGTACGGTGAGAAATTCACACAAGCAGAAGCTGATTACGCAATCGCTAATTTAGGTAAATGATGCTAGCTCATTAGGTGCCATGTCCCAACGCAATTTAGAAACAATTCTGAATTGAACTAGAGTTGTGTGAGGACCTGGTACCATTTGCGAAAGTTTCATGCACGCCTATCATCAATACATAAGAAATGTGAATTCTACTACTCTTAATCATGTTATAATTACCATAACCTTGCAAACAAATTAGAAAATCAGAAAGCGGGCGATTATTCTGTTTACGATCAAAAATTTTGAAGACAACGAGAATGTAAAAGTCAGGGAGGAGCTAGGCCCTTTTAAAGTAGTAGAGTTTCAAAGAGAACTAAGTATCGATCATGCTACGGCCCAATCGGCATATTATGCTTCTGAAATGAATGTAAGAAGAAGGCAGCTAGTTTGCGATGTCAGTCAATCAAACATTACGATTCAGGCAGGGGCCATGCAATGGATGGCCGGAGATGTGAAAGCGACGACTGGGCTCAAGGGAGTAGGAGACTTTATTGGAAAAGCGATTCGGGGCAAAGTGACCAAAGAATCGGCCATCAAACCTGAGTACACGGGAACCGGTACACTTGTTTTAGAACCAACGTACAAGCATATTTTGCTACTGGATGTTGACGAGTGGGATCAGTCACTCGTCATTGAAGACGGACTCTTTTTAGCTTGTGATTCAGGATTAAAACATAAGGCTGTGATGCGCTCAAATCTTTCTTCTGCTGCATTGGGCGGGGAAGGTCTTTTCAATCTTGGACTTTCCGGGCAAGGAACGATTGCACTGGAATCTTCCGTATCGAGAGAGGAACTTATAGAAATTGAGTTAGAAAATGATGAGTTGAAAATCGACGGGAATATGGCGATTGCTTGGTCAGGCGGTTTAGAATTTACTGTCGAGCGCTCTGGAAAAACACTTATGGGTTCGGCGGCTTCAGGCGAAGGATTGGTAAATGTCTACCGCGGAACAGGAAAAGTATTAATGGCGCCTTTCCTTCAATAAATTCGGAATATCAGATTCTATTAAAATAAGGTGCCTGTGTGAGAAACAACCGTGAATGTGTAATCCATCATGAGAGTTTCACACGCAGGTATTTTTAATTTCCAGAAATATGTTAGGATAAAGTAAAAATGGAAGGGGAGTTTGAATTGAAAAAGATGAATAGTGCATTGGGTTCGTTTGTTATCCTTGGGCTATTGTTAGCGAGTTGTGGAACGGATGACGAAGAAACGAAGCAAGTCGATTCACCAGTGCAAAAAGTCGAGCCGGCACAAGACAATGAGTCAAAAGTCGAAGTAATGGAACGTCCGCCAATGGTCAACGAATTCAATGAAGAAACCGACGACTTGGAAGAAGCATTTTTCTCTGAATTTTCAAGCGTGAAAAGTTTCGTTGAAAGCTCCGTAAATGACATGAAAGAAGGTTCTGACTATCGAGAGAAATTTGCACATGCTGAACAATTTCTTGCTAATTCGACAATTACGTATATCGGATATTTCCACAAAGAAATTGAAGAACTTGGGATGACTGAAGACTTCGAAGAACTAAAGACGATCGCAGCAGAAGTAGTTGAGAAGTTTGAGACAAGCGGTGAACATCTTGAAGAGTATGAAACGAAGTATATGGAATTCGAAAATAAAATGAGGGACGTCTATTCAAAAATGTAAATAGACGTTCTTTTTAAAATAAGGTACCTGTGTGAGAAACAAATATGAATGTGTAAACCGTCATGAAAGTTTCTTGCACAGGTACCTTTTAGTTTTTTAAAAGACCTCCGAAAAAATTGAAACGTTTACCTGATTTCTCCGTCTGTACGACAAATCGACATACAGATCCATGATGGGGAGGTTAGAAAATTTGAAGAAGAAAATTGTAACGATGTTTGGCGCATTGGTGCTGGCGTGCAGTTCTCCGGTTGCTGGTTGTGCCGCTGGAGAACAAATATTTTCTGATGTACCTGCGAGCAAGCATTTTGCACAAGCGGTGAATGAACTAGCGGAACGGCATGTCATTGGCGGCTATCCAGATGGAACATTTAAGCCCGGCAATTCAGTGACACGCGGACAGGCTGCTGCAATTATCGTGAAACTGACAGGCATAGACACTTCAAACGTGAAAGATCCGCATTTCAAGGATGTGGCAAAAACAAACGGTTCTTATCAGGCAATTGCCGCACTGGCGCAGGCAAATGTCATTGGCGGTTATGAAGATGGCCGGTTTGGTCCGAATGATCCAGTGAAACGGGGACAGCTCGCTTCTATTCTTGTAAAAGCATTCGATTTGCCGCGTTATGATTTCTACGGAATGAAAAATCCTTTTAAAGACGTCGCGGGCAACCAGTCTCACAGTGCCAGCATTTTGATACTTCACCAGTTTGGAATTGCGGGCGGCATTGCGCCGGACCGTTTTGGTGTGAATCAGCCGGTGACGAGGGGACAAGCAGCTAAGATGATGAAAGCAACAGAAGATGAAAAACCTGCGATGGTTTCATTTAAACCGGAAGAGCTTGGGATGGACGGAATATATTCAGTGATTTGGAAAGAGGATCAGGACGTGTACGAGTCGATTGTCGCTCGCGACACAGCGTATGGACCGGGTAGACTGCAACTTATAGCACTGAAAGAAGGAACTGCGACACTGAATGTCAGCGGATATAACGGAGACTCGCCAATGAATGAAGATGAGGAGATCTACCGGAAATATTATGTGCATGTTAAAAAAACAGCTGACGGACTGAAACTTTCAATTGAGCAAACAGATGATTATTTGCCGACAGAGGCACCGCTGGAATCGTCTAAAGCTGAGAAAATCAAGAAAGTCAGACTTTATTCAGCAACTGTTGAATTGCTAGAGGGTGACGCAGCTCTCCATATATGCAAAGAGGATCAAAAGACTTGTATAACGATTCGCCAGCCGGGCAACTATTATGCCGTTGCCCAGCTGAATAGTGGTGAAGAAATCCGCTATGCGATGCATGTGAAAGAGCCGGAGCATGCCTATTTTCATTACGACATGGATGTGTTGAGAGAGCGGCCGTTTTATACATTCAACGTGGAAGAGCTGTTTGAAAAGAATGGGTATTATGATGAGAAGGCGGCACGTAATATCGGGAAGCACACTGTCGTTACAAAAAATGCGAAACACATTGCAAACATTACAAGAGATCCCCGAACGAATGTATTTCATGTTACAGCTAAGAAAGCCGGCACAGTGGAAGTAAAGTTTGAAAATCCCGTTTATTTTACGGGTGAAGTAGGGGACGGGGTATCAGGTATGATCACCGGCATGGAAATAAAGGTCCGGGTGTTGAATGGCCTGATTAATGTTTCTGCTTCACAAGTTTATGAACTTAATTATTGACGGTGAATTTTGGATATTGAAGGAGAGTATAAGGGATATCGCATGAGGGGGAACTCTTGTGTGATATCCCTAAATAATCTATCTGTGCATTACACAACTCAAAAACAATTTAGAATAGTGCCCGAGTTGTGTGATGCACAGGTAAACAAGATCAAATACTTATATTATTATTTAAGCATACTCGTATTTCCCCTAAACTTTTAAGTACAAATTAGTATAACTTATTCTAACTATTCCCGAGGTTAAAATTAAAATTGGAAAGGAAGATTGAATTTATGATAAGTACAAAATTTAATAAAGTAACAAAATTAGCAGAAGAGATACGATTTGTTGATGAAGAAAAAGTTCATTCATTAATAATCTTGTGTAACCAAGTGAAAGTTAACCATCAAATTAGCACTTTGAAAGAAATTTATGATTTATTTTGTAGTATTTCCCTGGTTTTTCCACATGAAGACTATACTTTGCAAATTGAAATTACTAATAATATTTGTGATGCATTTGTTGAGATTGGTAAATTGGAATCAAGGTTTATATTAAGAGAATTTGATGGAATAACTTTAAGTAATGACATTTTCTTTGACAGAAGGTTTGCTAAATTTTCTGATCCTCATATATTTGCAATGGGTATGTATGCACTTTTAGCATCCAAATTAAATCATTTAGGAATAACTGGAGAACTTGATAACGCATTATTAAAAGCTAGAGATCCATGGGTAAATATTTATAATCGTGATACAAAAAAAGGCGATGAATTTTTAAAAAATGAACTACTCTTTCGAAAAGTTAATATCATGTATGCAAAAATAAATGAATCTAACAGACAAAATTTCGTAGGTAAATATTACTTGTTATTTAAGAATGCTATCACAATAGGTGACATAAATAATGAAGCTAGTTATTACTTTTTTAGTATAAAACCCTATGTGATTTTAGGTAAAAAAGCATCAATTTCAGACATACTTTTTTATACATACTATTTAGAATTATTGCTTAGCAAAAATGATATTGGAACTACTTTTAGAGAAATTGAACAACTGCTTTTGAATGAGTTTTCAATACAATCTTCATTAAAACGATATACATACAGTTATGAAATAGCAAAAACACTTGCAAAGGTCTATAAGGATAGAATGTGGAGTGAAATTGCATTAGCGATACCTACTGAAGAAAAACATCCTTCAGATGTTTGTTCGTTAGAAATGTTATTAATCATAAAAAATAATCACTCCGATTCTAGCCAAGAAATCATAGCAAAGATTGAATCACTACTATTTGATGCTAGAAATTCATATCCAACGAGAATAATGCTAGATTTGTATAAAAAGAAATATACATTTGTTTTCCTAGAAGCAATTACTTACTTTTACGAAAAAAAAGATTGGATTTCGATTATAAAGGTAACTTATTTATGGAATTGTTTTAATGATGTTGATAATGCAGATACTAATTTCCAAGATAAATGTATTCTGGTTTCAATTTTAAACTTAACTACTGAAAAGCCTTTATACATTTTTTCTAACCATGGAGAGGTTACTTACTTTGAAGCAGAGAGTAAATGGGTTCTTACAGATATATTAAAGGCCAAAGATATATTGGAAGATAGTTGGACAGCATTAATTGAGGCACCCGAATCATTGGAAGTAAAACTAGCAGACAGAATGTATATTCATACTGCTAAAGATTATACTAATATGTTAGGCCAATTTGTTGAAGTAGAGAAGTTGAGTAAACTTTTGGAGGATTCTATTAATGATTATATTGAATTCATAGAAATATGTTGGACTAATACCCCTATTGTTCCATTACTAGACAATTTAATTGAAAGTAAAATTGTAACTTTACGCACGAATAAAAAACTTAATTCTCTTAAAAGCGTGAGAAAAGTATTAATTTGGGCAAATCCAGATAGCACTTTATATAGAGCGCAATTTGAAGTAGACGCCCTCAAAGTATTATTAGATGACAGGGAAATTAGTTATGAAGTTTATTCTGAAACGGAATGTAACAAAGATCTGTTCCTACAAAAATATTCTGACTATGAATTCGATGTTATCTGGTTAATTACTCATGGTGAATTCGATCACAATAACCCACCAAATTCTCGGATTATCGTTTCATCAGATGCATACATAACTACAAAAGAGCTTTCAGAAATTAAAATTCAAAGATTAATTAAAAGATATTTAGTTCTAAACGCTTGTCAGAGTGCAACATCAGAAATCAGATATAATAGTATGGGTTTTACTGGAATTGCTTCTAGTTTAACTAATTCCCAACAGAGTGTACTTGGACACTTGTGGCCCGTAGACGCTATGGGTTCAGCTCTATTCGGATGTCTTATTATGAAATATCTTGTTTCTACAGATTTACCTGATTTAGCTTTAGCGCTAAAATCAACTGCTAAAACAATGTCATTTGGTAATGAAGCTATTATTTCCGAGTTGAAAAGTATTAATTCAAGTCTTGAAATTATTGATAGAATTCAAAGTAGTAGCGAAGATTTTTCAAGCCCTTTCTATTCTCAATCTGCTATGGTTTTTGAATAAAAATACAGTACCTGTGTTCGAAACAACCGTGAATGTGTAAACAATCATGAAAGTTTCATGCACAGATATTTTTATTAAGATATTACCCAGAAGCCCAACTTCTGAGTAATATCTTTTTTACATACATTCGTACCAAAATCCCCCAAAAGACAAAATCCGCAACCTTCAAACACCTCCATCGTCTATACTATGCTGTATACTACCAATAAAAATCCTCAGCAATAAAGCAGGTGAATCCTATATGAAAAGATCCGAATATAAAGAACAACAGCGTAAAAAAACGCCAATAAAGAAAATTAGCCTGAAGAAAAAGATCATCCGTTTCGTATCCATCAGTGTACTGCTTGCCGTTCTTTGCACACTACTCGTACTGAATGTCTTCATAACATTCAGTGACGTGAGTAAACTCGAAGAACCCGCACCCAGATCGACGGTTATTTACGATCCGAACGGAGAAGTCATCAGTAAGGTTTCGAATTCGAATATTGAAGGTGTATCGATCGACCAGATTCCGAATACGTTGATCGAAGCAGTTATCTCCGTGGAAGATCAACGATTCTACAAACATCACGGCATTAATTATTTGAGGATGGGACGCGCCTTACTCGAGAACGCATTTAAAGGTAAAATCGTGGCAGGGGGCAGTACGATTACGCAGCAACTTGCGAAAAATGTCTTTTTGACGCAGGAGCGTACGTACTCGCGTAAATTCAAAGAACTGATCCTCGCAAAGAAGATTGAACGGGAGTATTCGAAAGAGGAGATCATGGAACGTTACCTTAACCAAATCTATTTCGGCGACGGGGCGTGGGGTGTTCAACGTGCGGCGCAGACCTATTTCGGTAAGGATGTCAGCGAATTGACGTTAAGCGAATCTGCGACAATCGCAGGCATCATTAAAGCACCGTCGCATTTAGCGCCAACAAAAAATATGGAAAAGTCGGTGAAACGGCGCAATCTGGTGTTGTCGTTGATGCTACGTGAACAGTATAGTAGTCAGCAAGAATACGATGAAGCGATAGGACAGAAAATAGAACTGGCTGATTCGACAGTGCCAGATTATAAAGCGAAATATCCCTATTATATCGACCGTGTAGTGGACGAGGCGGTCAATATGTACGATTTGACGAGAAATGAAGTGCTATCCGGCGGTTTGCATATTACGACAGAAATTAATCCGGTGGTCCAGAATGCGCTGGAAGAAGTGTATGCGGATGATAGATATTTTCCGAAGAGCACTCCAGATCAAATTTTGCAGAGCGCCTCTGTTTTCTTGAACCCTAAAACAGGCGGGATCCTGGCGTTAGTCGGTGGTAGAGGAGAATATACGCATGGAAGCTTTAATAATGCGACTGACCTCATCCGGCAGCCTGGATCTGCGCTAAAGCCGCTTGCCGTCTATACGCCGGCACTTGAGCAAGGGTACCATATGTCGGATTTGCTTGTGGATGAACCGATAGATATGGATGGGTATTCTCCGAAAAACTTTGATCAGAAATATAGAGGGAACGTGACCATGTACGATGCACTCGCACAATCGTATAATATCCCTCCCGTTTGGCTGTTAGATCAGATCGGCATCAAAAATGGAGTTCGTGCTGTTGAACGGTTTGGAATTCCATTAGAAAAAAATGACCGTGCACTTGGATTAGCCTTGGGAGGACTGGTCAAAGGCACTTCTCCTTTGCGGATGGCACAAGCGTTTTCTGCGTTTGCGAATGATGGAGTGATGGAGGAAGCTCATGCGATCACAGAAATTAAAGATTCGGAAGGAAAAGTGCTCGGAAAGTGGCGGGGTGAGTCTGTGCAGGTGACAGATGCGGAAGTTGCCCAGCAAATGACCTATATGCTGCAAGGGGCTGTTGCGGAAGGTACTGCCAAAAAAGCACAAATTCCCGGTGTGGACGTGGCAGGGAAGACGGGCACCACACAGCTCCCGTTTGAAGGAGTGGACGGTTCAAAAGATCATTGGTTTGTTGGCTATACACCGGATATTGCCGGTGCGGTCTGGCTCGGATATGATCAAACAGATGCCGACCATTATTTAACCTCCACGAGTAGCGTTACCGCACCGCCCATTTTTGCGCAGGTTGTTTCAAAATCAGCCAGCGAATTAACTGTGAAGAAATTTGATTTGTCGTTAATTGATAAAGAAATAAAAGAGCTGAAGAAGCAGAAGAAAATGACAAAGGAAGAAAGAGAAAAGAAAGAGAAGAAAAAAGAGTTTTGGGAGGAGATTGAAAAGTGGGGACGGAGCTGGTTTCGGGTTGAGTAGGTACCAGGTCCCCACACAATTTAGAAACGATTCTGAATTGAACTAGAGTTGTGTGTGGACCTGGTACCTTTTGTGAAGCTTTGTTCAAGGTTTCACCGTGAACAGAAAAATGGTATACTATTTGAAGATGCCAAACCAACTGTTTACACTTATTATCCATACATATCGCGATTGAAATGTAATTTCGGTTGAACGATTTTATTGAAAGCAACAACCACAACAAATAAATGGCTTGAAAAGAAGATTGGAAATCCGATCTTCTTTTTAGCGTGAAAAATGATAAACGCTTGGAAATGAATCATGAGGGGACTAATTATTATAAAAAAGACATTTGCTTACGAAAATAAATTACCATCTTTACCCATACCGCCAGTAACGAGTACAAGGGAGAAACTTCTTGAATGGGTTGAACCACTTTTAAACGATGAACAACTTAAAGAAACTACGGGGGTGGTTACCCATTTCTTCAAAGTGGATGGAGACGCAGAAAAACTTCAAAAAAAATTGTGCGAATGGGATGCCAAAATGGAAGGTAGTTGGCTAAAGCCTTTATGGGATGATATGTATTTAAATTTCCGCGACCCTTTGCCAACGGGCATGCATTTCAATATTTTATTAGATAATAAAAAGCATGAAAATCGATATACGCGTGCGGAACTTGCCGGAAGGGTTAGCCGTTTAGTTACGGAATTATATCATTTAATAATTGATGGCGAAGTAGCGCCCGTCATACAAAATGGTGTGCCCCAAGATATGAGTCAATATAAGAAGTTTTTTAAGTCCATTCGCATTCCGAGAGTAGAAAGAGATGAATTTAGACTAGCGGCATTCGAGAAAAGAAATAACCATGTCATGATTTTATATAATAGAAATGTTTATAAAGTGAACGTAACCAATAGTGAAGGTGAAATTTATCAAAGCAGTGAAATCGCAGATGCTATTGAAAAATCTTTTCAAGAAGAGCAAAGTGAAGGCGCTAACGTAGGAATTTTTACAACTGGGAAAAGAGACGAAGCTGCGAAGATATATGATCAACTCACCGTATCTAAAGTGAATGCGGATACTTTACAAACGATAGCGGATTCGCTCATTGTCATTTCTATGGATGAAGAAAGTAGTAATTCCGAAGAAGCGATTGAGAACTTAATGTTAAATGGAACGAACAAATACTTTGATAAAACCATCCAAGTCATCCTCACTAAAAAAGGTGAATTGGGTTATAGCATCGAGCATTCTTCGGTTGATGGTACGACGATATTTGCTGTCATTAGCTATGTAAATGAAGGCCTGGAAAGTGAAGAGCCTGAAACCATCTATACGACTGAACCCACTCGAATGGAAAAACAACAATGGGAATTATCTGCGGAGATTGAGAAGTCGTTAATGAGATTCGAAGAAGATCATGCGAGAGTCAAAAAAGAGTTTTTTATTAAAACGAGAACCTTCAACAGCTTTGGTTCAGATGAAATCAAAAACCTGAATATGAGTCCGGACGCTTTTTTTCATATGGCCTTACAAATTGCACAGTACAGAACGTTTGGCGTATGTAGAAGCGTGTATGAACCCGTTTCAGTCCGTGCATTTTATGAGGGAAGAACAGAATGTGCGAGAGCGACCAGTATGGAGAAGCTGAACTTGGTGAAAGCGCTAGAAAACGGTGCAGAGAGTAGTGAAGTGTTGTATGCCTTAATGCAAAAGGCGAGCGCGGCTCATACAAATCGAATCATAACGTGCCGTAAAGGATTCGGTGTTGAAAGACATATGTACGGCCTGGAGCAAATGTATAAGTTACACGGGGTAGACATCGGTATGACGGATACACCTGCACTCTTTAGCGACCCTGGCTATTTGACACTGCGTCATGATTTTATTTCGACAAGTGGTATGGCTTATGACAATGTAAAGTATCGAATATTCGGCCCAGTCGTTGAAGGTGGTTTTGGACTCGCTTATATTTTATTAGATCAAACGATTTCTATTAATATCTCCTCCAATGCGGATGAAGCAGATCATGCGCAGAAGTTAACCAATCATTTGATAGATGCATTTTTAGAATTAAGACAGATTGCGAATCGTAGTCTTTAAATACTTCAAGGCTACTTGTTAACAGATGTTCGATTGAGTGAAATCAGTTTAGTACAGGACTTCCACTATTTCCAAGATATACTGGTGCTTTCATCGTGACGACTGGCGCTTGCCATGTTGTTAGCTCAGTGTAATCAATAATCGTGTACTCATTCGTAATGCCCTAAAAGCTGAAAACAAGGTACCTGTGTGAGAAACAATCATCAAAGTTTCACACAGGTGCCTTTTCTTACTTAAAAACAATTCAGAACAGTGCCTGACTTGTGTGATGCACAGGTAAACAAGACCAAGGCCAAGAATACGCTAATTCAATAGTTCACTATCCAACGCTAATCTCTCACCACCACTAAAATCGAGAACTGGTGGAACATATGATTCTCCTCTCGGTTCCTTTGCTACGACTAGTTCATTACTATAGTTTTCAAAGTTTGTAGCGTTAAACAAAGTAGAGGGTCGTAGGAACGTATTGAATTCACGGTGGTTCAACCATTGCTTGGTCTTTAGGTCGATGACACGAATAAAGTCTTCCTGTGTGTAGCCTTCTTTGATTCGACCGTTGATGAATTTACGGGTAGCAGCGGACTCCGCTTTGAAATGTTTTCCGGTTTTGTCGTTTAGGTATTCAATAACAGAATGTGCGACGTCGAGATTCTTCTCGACAATGGTTTTATTTTTTATCTTCTTAAGTTCTTTGGTTATAGGCCGTCCCATAGTGGGATACGCCGTCGTACCAGTGTGGGTTTGCACAGCGTCCAATTGTGAGTCGGTAATCGTCTCATGTTGAGACGGTGGAGCATCTAATTTTGGGTTCGCCGGTATCTCATTTGGCATATAGGAAAATGGCAGCTTTTCATAATCGATCCGGTACCATTTTGTGTTGTCGATTTTCATCTTATTGTGCTTGGAAGTGGAAATCAGATAACCCTTTTGTTCTAAGTCGTACGTAATCCGTTTAATCGTGTTCAACGACCAAAACGGAAATTCTTCCATCCAGTCGTCATACGTATTGAACACCCATTTATGACCGTCACGGATGTTTTTTGAAATGTTCAAACGGTAGTGAAGTTGTTGCAGGAATAGCGCAGCGTTCAGTCCTACTTTCATTGCTAATGAAGGTAATAATGGAATCGGATCTTCGTTAATTAATAATTTCATATGGTGGTCCTCCAAGAGTAAAGTGTTGTAGGAGTATTCATCTAGTACTCCTCATACTTCATATAGAGAGTATTTCTAAAAAGGATACATCGTCTTTTTAAATAGATAAAAGGGCGCGTGTAGTATTTCTAATGGAAATTTGCAAAATGGGATACCTTTAATAAAGAAGGTAACAGGTCCCCACACAGTTAGTGAACAATTCTGAATTGATTTAAAGTTGTGTGAGGATTATTTATGGGTAGATACTATTACTCACTATAGTTTTAAAAGCTAAACAGCTAAAAAATATAGACTAATGTTTAATTATGGTATATGATTGAGTAAATATAATTAGGCATATAGGAGGATTTTTAGATGTCATCTCTGGTAAAATGTAAAGCTTGCGATAATGATATCGCAAAAGGTGTAAAGAAATGTCCACAATGTGGAAAAGATCAGCGTAATTGGTTTATGCGCCATAAAATCATGACGTTTTTAGGTGCGTTATTAGTACTGATTATCATTAGTAGTTTAGGTGGCGGTAATGGTACCGATACCGATGAAACGGCAGTTGCTAATGAACAGACAAAAGCTAACGATGAGAAAAAAGAAGAATTTATTTATTCAGTAGGCGATACAATAAATATTAAACAACTAGATATTACACTAACGCAAGTTGAAGAACTAACACAAATTGGCGATCCACAATTTCTAGGTAAAAAAGCCCCAGAGGGATCAGTTTTGGTAGCGGTCCAATACACTATGAAAAATGTTTCAGATAAGCCTGTTGGAATGTTTAGTTATCCCACGGTTAATCTAGTAGACGGAAATGAAACTAAGTATAGTTCTGATTTTGATGGTTCGGTTGCGTATTCTGTAGAAACAGGCATTGACGATTCTAAAGCAGTATCTGATCTAAATCCAGATATTAGCGTGACGAAAGTTGAAGTATATGAAGTATCTGAAACGAGATTTGCGGAAGGCGATTGGTATATTCAGTTAGGCAAAGAGAAAATAAAAGTTAAATAAATTAAGTAACTAAACTACCTATTATCATAAATAATAAATGAGACGTCTAATCAGTTTGCGATTAAACGTCTCATTTTCGTATGGAGAAAAATACTAGACAGGGGTGTGGGTGGAGTGATTAATTACTAAGAAAAGAGGAAAAATGAAATAAGGTACCTGTGTAAAAAAACAAACATAAATGTTTAAACTTTCATGAAAATCTCACGCGCAGAAACCTTTCATTTAAAAAGGCCGAAACGTATTCTGATACTATGCATATGTCAAAGCAAGGAATCCTGGAACAACTTGTCTCTGAAAATGGCGAGAAGTTTACAGAGGACGAAGCACAGTATGCAATTGATAATTTGCAAGCTGATTTTAATGAAAATGCTTTGGAAAAGGCCAAAACGTATCAGGATACTATGAGTATGTCACCGGAAGCGGTTAGAGACCAGCTGACTTCTACGTACGGTGAGAAATTCACACAAGCAGAAGCTGATTACGCAATCGCTAATTTAGGTAAATGATGCTGGCTGATTAGGTGCCAGGTCCCAACACAATTTGGAAACAATTCTGAATTGAACTAGATTTGTGTGAGGACCTGGTACCTTTCGTGAGATTATCTAGCTTCTTATTGCAAGAAGTCCTCAGTTGAAGTTACAGCACAATACATACCGTTAAGGGCACCGACAAACGCGTAATGAACCTGTTCAGCTGGAACGTCTTTACCCCCATAAGATACGTCTCTTGTCGCACATGCATCTTCAATGAGAGTTGTCTCAAAGCCCAGATCTACTGCGGCTCTGACTGTTGCATCAATACACATATGCGTCATCATACCTACCACGACTATCTCGGTAACACCATTTTCACGTAACTTTTTTTCCAAATCAGTCTGTAAAAAGCTGTTAGGGAAATGTTTGATAATTAGGCTTTCGTTTTCCAAAGGTTGAACAGTTTCATGTATTTCCGCACCATCCGTATCTGGGAGGAAGAATCCTAAAGCTGGATCAGCTGCGATGTGCTGAACATGAAAAATATTTTCTTTATCGTTCTCCCTAAACCATTCAAGAACTTTGGCAGCATTTTCGGCAGCTTTATCTGGATTAACTAATTCCATCTTTCCATTTGGAAAATAGTCATTTTGAATATCTACAATAATTAGCGCTGTGCTCATTATTTCTCCACCTCATTGAAAGTATTTTGGTACACTATAATCATATCTCGTATATTAATTTTTATCGATATGTTGGCGAAACACTTTCAGCTCAAAAAATTTCACGGTGAAAGGAATTAATTATGGAACTTGATAACATTGATTTTAAAATCCTACGATTATTATCCAAAAATTCACGTATTCAATGGAAAGATTTAGGTGAACAAATTCATATGACGGGACAAGCAGTAGGGAATCGTATAAAAAAACTTGAGAATAGCGGTGTAATTAAAGCCTTCTCTCTAGAAGTCGATGAAATGAAAGTAGGACTATCTTATACAGCGTTTATTATTATATATATGAAAACAGCGAACCATGATGCGTTTATACGATTCATGAATGATTGTAAGGAAGTAGTAGAAGTTCACCGCGTGTCAGGCGAAGGCTGTTACCATATTAAAGTAAAACTCAACCACCAAGAACAATTGAATCTCTTTCTAGATAAAATTCTTGAGTATGGAAATTATAGTGTACATTTATCGATACAAGAGATTAAACAACAAAATCCGTTGACTGCTACATGAAATAAAGTACTTGTACCAGAAACAAAATAAGGTACCTGTGTGGGAAACAAACAATCATATTTGTTTCCCGCACAGGTACCTTTCATTTAGGACGGCAGGTCAACTTCAGTAATTCGTTGACGTGCATTCCTGTTTTGATTCCTTCGTATACTCTTTCTTAGCTTCATCAAAAATTTTAATTTGAGCAGAAAATGTTAGTGCAGATATCGTGATGACTACTGATAATAAGCTGACTCCGTTAAATAAGGTGATGGAATCTTGGTTTTCTATCCAAGCATATAAACTTTTTAAGGCCTGAGATTCTTCAAATTCTACTGTGGACTTCCACTTCTTCATACCAAATAAAGTGAAATAGGCTATGAGTATGACAGATAATAAGCTGTTCACAATGGTGATATTCAAATATTGTTTTTGTTTATCCAAGTCCATAGTCTTTGAGGGCTCTTTCAAGCTCAATTCCTCGACTTCATCTTCACTGTGTGCTTTTTCTGAAGGGAACACTCGCTTAAGTACAAGGAAGTATAGGAAGTTAAAGAAATAAATTAGTATGATATATACTGCGAACAGATAAGCAAGGAAGCCTATTACAGAGACATATCCTGCTGCATTTAAATTCGGAGTCAATAAAGAATAAAAAGCGGTAATCGAGATAATTAGAAAAAGTGAGAGCGAAATTTCGTAATATTTTGGATAAGCACTTTCTTCTTTATATTTGTGATACCATATGGCTAAAAATAAGACGATCGCAAATACCATATAGAAAACAAATAAAATCGATAATTTGCTTTGAAAGGTCAAGCTTATTGGAACTGCGATAAACATCAAGATATATAGTAGAATCTCCATACCACTCAATTTACTAAAGTCTGCTAACTTCCAAGCTTTTTTCACTATCATCCCTCACTTGTACTAATAAATAGTATATTCTTAACAATCGTTACCCTTAGTATATCAGTAAAAGAAGCGCCATATATGATTCTATTTGATATACATTCATAGCGAAGACAAGAAAATCATTTAGAAGTATGCACAGTTATGACCGGTGAAAGATATAGATCGATAAGGTACCTGTGTGAGAAACAATCGTGAATGTTGAAGCGATCATGAAAGTTTCACGCACAGGTACTTTTTTGAATGATATTGGCTTGATCCAGCGAGTGGACAGTTCAGGGAATGAGCTGTACGGACTGGTGGAGCGTGTGAAAGAATAATCACAGGGACCTGGTACCTTTATGATGTTGTTGTCTTGTGTTCATACGTTTTGAGAATGTACATAATAGTCTACTTTTTGTCGTTGTTTCTTTGAAGAAATAAAAATCATAAGTTTGGGGAGTACGCGACGGGGTATCTAAGAATTGTGTATGTAAATGAGATATACATCAATTTAAAACACAAAGGAGGATTATAAGTACTGGCTAAGAATGATCGAAACGAACGTACTCAAACGACGACATCATGCCCATGGATGGAAGAAGTAGGACATATAGGTAGCAAGATTACCTTTAGCATAGTCAAAGAAAATATAAGTCCAGTGTTTCGATGGGAGAGTGATAGATTAAGAAATGCACTTAAATTGTCGTAAGTGTAATATTAAGTGCAGTTCTTAGTTACGCATTCTCAAAATAACATACAAACTATAGTTTAAATTGAAACCGAAAAGGGTGAATAAATAGATGGATAAAAACAATAAAAACGAGCCAAAGAAAAATCCGAAAGAAGAGCAATTGGACAAGTACCGCAAACAGAACACAGGTCCTGACCAACCGATGACAGAAGAGAGTGGCATGAAAGTAGCGAATGACGAGCGATCTTTGAGAGCAGGGAAACGTGGACCTCACTTATTGCAGGACTTTCATTTTTACAAAAAACTAACTCATTTCACACGTGAGCGGATACCTGAGAAAATTGTTCATGCGCGAGGATTTGGAGTGTATGGTGAGTTTGAACTGTACGAATCCATGAAAGAGTATACGAAAGCAGATTTCTTGCAAGAAGTCGGAAAGAAAACCCCTTTGTTCGTTCGTTTCTCCAACTTCACGGGGAATCGGGGTTCCAAGGACACGGCGGTTGATATTCGTGGGTTTGCAGTTAAATTCTATACTGAAGAAGGGAACTATGATTCGCTTTCACTTCAATTCCCTGTCTTTATCCTAGCTGATCCCATGAAGTTCATGGATGTATCACATGCAGCCAAACCCAATCCGAAGACGCATATGCCACAGGCCAGTGTAGCCCATGATAATTTCTGGGATTACGTTGTCAGTAACCCTGAATCTGCCCATATGGTAATGTGGCTCATGTCGATGCGCGGTCGTCCGAGAAGCTGGCGCATGATGGAAGGATACCCGGTTAATACATTCAGATTCGTCAATGAAGAAGGAACTTCTACTTTTGTACGTTTTGTCTGGAAGCCGAAGCTTGGCGTTCACTCTTTGCTTTTGGATGAAGCAAACTTGATTGGCGGAGCGGACCCAGACTTCCATCGCCGTGATATTGTGGAAGCAATTGAAAACGGGGCATATCCAGAATATGAGTTGGGTGTGCAGTTAATCGCTGAAAAAGATGAATTTAACTACGATTTCGATATTCTAGATGATACGAAACTTTGGCCTGAAGAAGTAATACCTGCAAAGATCATAGGTAAAATGACGTTGAATCGTTTGATGGACAATTTCTTTGCGGAAGAAGAACAATCAGCGTTCAATCCGTCAAACCTTGTTCCGGGCATCGAGTTTTCCAACGATCCCGTCTTGCAAGGCCGTTCCATTGCCTATCGGGATACGGAACTATATCGCCAGCATTCACCGAACTATGAAGAATTGCCGGTAAATCGTCCGATTGTTGATGTCAATAATAATTTACGAGATGGCTTATTGAAGCAAGAAATTGACACGGATACTGTTCATTTCCACAGCAATACACAGGCGGAAAATAGTCCTTCGGAAACCTCACTGGAGAGTGGAGGATACGAAAACTATCCAAAAGAAGTAGAAGGCCATGTGACACGAGAGTTCCCGAGCGATTCTTTTGATGATCATTTCTCGCAAGCAAGGATATTCTGGAACAGTTTATCAAAGCCTGAAAAAGAAGATCTGATTGAGTCATTCAGTTTCCACCTTGGAAGTGTAAAAAGCAAGGAACTTCGAGAAATGAACGTAGAATTATGGGCAAATGTCGATAAACAGATGGCTGGGTTGATTGCTGACAACATTGGTGTGGATCAACCGAAAAATAGTCATGTGAAAATGGATGAAAGTTATCCATCCCTGAGTCAATTGAATTCACCTCACTCAGCGATGACCCAAAAAGTTGGTGTGTTGATTGGTGAAGAATTTAACGAAGAGGAAGTCACTGCCGTGTTGGCTACATTGCGTGAAAACGGAGTGGTAGTTGAAGTCATTGCGGAGAAGTTGGGACCTGTCAAAGGCGATAAAGGAACGGCACTAGAGCCCAATAAGACATTTTTGACTGTTCATCCCGCAATGTATGACGCAATTTATGTAGTAGGCGGCAAATCTAAAAATCAGATGAAATTCGATCAAATGCTGTTAGACTTCATTCGACTGCAATATATGCACCTAAAACCAATTGGCGTATCTGCAGGAAAGGATTCCCTCATCTTGCAAACAGATCAAAGTCATCCTGTCGGTGTTGTGTCAGCAACCGATAATCCGGATTTTGCAGACGCATTTGTAGAAGCTATTGCTCAAAAGCGTTTCTGGGATCGCAAGTAAGCTAGAAAAGGATTATTATAAGAGCAGTAAGCCGCACCTGAGCAGAAATATACTAGTTTCGTGCTTAGGTGCGGCTTTTGAAAGAAGGTACCAGGTCCCCACACAAATCAGAAATAATTCTGAATTGAACTAGAGTTGTGTGAGGACCTGTACCTTTACGACAATTTGACCTTGCCAATAAAGTGTTGTTTAACACTATCTCGGAATGGTCTGGAATCAACTTATTGGCGCCTTTGGACGTTTCTGGGCAGTAGCGTTTCTCCATACAGGAGCCTTACCTAACGAGGGGTATCTATGCAATTCATTGCAGATACTATACGAGGGCATGTAGTTTGTCAACCGATACTTTGGCTATGATCTCTTCCAAAAATAAAGTGCCAGGTCCCCACACAATATAGCGCAAATGAACTCTCTTTTCAAAGTAGCTCAGCGATGGAGCAATCGGCTGTTAACCGATCAGTCGCAGGTTCGATTCCTGCCTTTGGAGTACATAAAAAATTCTCCCGACCGGCTATGTGCGGTTAGGAGAGTTTTTTGTTTTGCGCAGATATACATGTTTGTTGCGTAGGCACTTCATTCATCATCCCATGCTGTTCCGTTCACACGCTTTTCACTCATTAGTTCACTGACGGTACCCAAACGAAAACCTTTTTCTGTGATTTTTGTAATCATATCTTCCATTCCTTCAGCTACAGGTTTAGTCGGGTGCATTAAAACCATCGAGCCGTTCCCCACTTGAGATACTACCCTGTTCACCATTTCATTAGTCGCCGGCTTTTTCCAGTCGACTGTATCTACCGTCCATAAAACCGTATGCATTCCTAGCCGGCTTGCGGTTTCAACCGTTTGCTGATTAAAACTGCCGCTTGGCGGACCGAACCACTTGGGCGAAGCAATTCCGAGTGTTTTTATGATGATATCATTTGTCTTTTTTAACTCTTCCATTGTTTCAGCTTCTGATTTCTGCTGTAAATCGGGATGGCTGTATGCGTGGTTTCCAATTTCATGGCCATCATGATAAATCAATTTAGCTAAATTAGGATTTTTACTTACCCAGCTGCCGTCGAAGAAGAAGGAGGCTTGGATTTTATGCTTCTTCAGTACATCCAAAATTTCAGGAATATATTCATTACCCCAGGCAACATTAATTAAAAAAGACACCATCGGTTTATCCGGATTTCCTTTGAAAATGGGGTGGGGGCCTAGATCTTTCAAATGAACAGAGGGGGAAGTTTCTTTGTAAACGACTTTTGATTCATCCAATTTGCCAGTCGTTTTCATTTTTCTGTAACTGGCTTCCAAATCCACTTCCAGTCCATTGTAGCCGGGGATGGCTTTCCAAACTCTGTCGACCTTTGCATCCACCGCGGGGATATAATGTGTCTCGCTGAATGATACTAATTCTGTCGTCAGTCTGTCTTTGCTAGTTTTAGATACGGAGGCAGTGCTTACTAGATTCGTATCTGCTCCCCAATGATTGGTGAAAAGAACTAGGTAAAGTATTCCTATACAAGCAATGAAAGAAATAAGCCAGATCCGTTTCAGTTTATATCACCTCTTCTCTAGTTGGTAGTGTTTCCTGTACTTGAATAAGTATGCATCGGTACCAGGTCCCCAAACAATTCATAAACAATTCTGAATTGAACTAGAGTTGTGTGGGGACCTGGTACTTATTACTATCCGTATACTTCCGCTATAAATTGCAATACTAAGCTCGTTATCATTGATTTTACATGTGGGAGGCGAAGGATATGACAAAGGATTCTGGCCCGAGTTGGAAAAAGGATCATCCGGGCACGTTTTTTGGTAATTCGGTAGAGAAAGCAGACCGTGCAGTGAAACAAGCGATGTCTCATCCAGAAGAGATGGCAATCGAGCATGCGTTTAATGCAATCGAGCGCGCTGAAAACGCGTTTAGGAATGCAGAGCAATTTAACAGTGAGTTAGATACGATTCAGCAACATAAGGGGCAGTTGGATTTGATCAAGCAGCAATTGAATGAAGCCCAAATGAAAAAAGGCGAGTAATCCATCATGGACCTAAGTCAACTTAGTACTTTAAAAGGCAGGTATCTGCGTGAGTAACATACGTGGATGTTTAAACTATCATGAAGGAGGTTAGTGCATGTCCAGAAAATTAGTAGCCTCTATTAAAGAGCAGGCGATTTCGCTGGATGACCCGTCTGCATTTGACCGGCTTCTGAAAGATATAGGAGATGCACAGATTGTGATGATTGGTGAGGCGACGCATGGAACTTCAGATTTCTATCGATTGCGCGCCGAATTCTCAAAACGTCTCATACAGGAAAAGGGTTTCGCTGCCATTGCTGTGGAAGGCGACTGGCCGTCTGTACAGAAAATAAACAGCTATGTCAAAGGATACAATGATGAGACATCCCTCAACGAGTTGCTGTCGCGTTCATTCAGCAGATGGCCGGCATGGATGTGGGCGAATGAAGAAATTGAAGCATTTGTCACGTGGCTGGCCAATGAAAACAGGCAACGTGGTTCAGACTCATCAGTCGGCATGTACGGCATCGACCTGTACAGCTTATACGATTCTATCGATGAAGTCATGAACTTCCTGGAAAGCCATCCATCCTACGGTGCCGATCTGGAACTTGCCAAAAAAGCATTCTCCTGTTTTGAACCGTATAATCGGATGCCCGAACACTATGCCTTGTCTTCTGCCCACTTCACTGATCAATGCATAACAGAGGTAACGAGCCTACTGGAATCCATCCGAACCAATGAAGAGCACTATCCCCGCGCGAATGAGCAAGACTTGAACCTGATAATGAACGCTCTGGTAGCGAAAAATGCAGAAGCCTATTACCGGGCAATGCTTCAAGATGATGCACTGTCATGGAATATTCGTGATACCCATATGGTTGAAGCAACTAAGGAAGTACACAATTATTACGGCAAAGACGCCAAAATTATTGTGTGGGAACATAACACCCATATCGGTGACGCATCGGCGACTTCGATGACAGACCATGGATTGACAAATGTCGGCCAGCTGATCCGGGAGCAGTATGGTAGGGACAGTACGTACGCGATTGGTTTCGGCACTTATGAAGGGACGGTCATTGCAGGAAGCAGTTGGGGAGAAACTCCGGAAGAAATGGTCATACCGCCTGCACGTTTTAACACATGGGAAGGCCAACTGCACGCAGCGGGCGCACATGACAAAATGCTGTTATTCAACGATGAGAATCGAAAGCAGTTTGACGAATGGATCGGTCACCGCGCTATCGGCGTGGTCTACCATCCCGAGTTCGAAGCCCAAGGCAACTTCGTCCCGTCCCGCATCAGCGAACGCTACGACGCCTTCCTATATATCGACCGCTCGACTGCGTTGAGGCCGTTAAGCTGGTAAAGAAGGTACCAGGTAAAGAAGGTACCAGGTCCTAACACAAATCGGAAACAATTCAGAATTGAACCGAAGTTGTGTCTGGACCTGGTACCTTTAGTAAAAAAATGGGTTGTGGTGTGTGTGGTTTTTCTCATGGCTGTAACAGGGACGATGCAGAATGTACAAGCTGCAAGTTTCAAAGACATGCATAAGAATACGTCGTCGCTGTATGTCGAAGTGAATTACTTGGCAGACCGCGGAATTATAAGCGGTTATCCGGACGGGAAATTTAAGCCAAATGAACCGATTGCAAAGAAGCATATTGCCGCAATGCTAGTTCAGGCACTGGATCTGCCGAGGACGAATTTGCGGGATCCTAACTATAAGGATGTACCAAAATCTCATCCCTATTATAATGAAATAGCGGCTGCGTATAATGCCGGACTGTTCTCAAATGCAGTCAATTTCAAACCGGAATCCAGTATTTCTCGCGCATTTATGGCAAGGTTGATGAGTAAAGCATTTAATTTGAAGGTGCATAAACAGGGAGAAGAAAGTCCACGGTACAGCGATGTCCCTCCCCATTCTGAGTTTCACATAGATATTTTGAGAGTGTCGTCGAACAATATCGCCACTGGATATCCTAACGGGACATTCAAACCGAATCAGCTCATTACACGTTCTCATTTTTCAGCATTTCTCGCGCGTGCCCTTACAACGAGAGCGATGAATATTATGCCGGATCCGAATTATACGTATTACTACACAGACGGATCTAGCAACTATCGCTATGAATATGACAGAAAAGAAGAGAACGGCATGGCTTATTGGCGTATACACAACGAGACGAAACATGAAAAGATTCCTCGTTTAGGCTATATGCAAAACTCTTGGTCCTACGCAGAAGCTTACGACGACTGGTTCCACTACGATCAATATATTCCGTCTCCTTTTGTTGTCACTCAGATCCACAGTGCAAACGATATCGGACCAGTCAACTACGGGAATATTTGGATTACAGAAACGAATGCAGTGAAAACAGTTCGTAAAATAGAGTACCGTGACGTGCTAGTAATGGAGAATTATATGCCATGGGACAATAAAACAGTGTTCGAATACTACGCGAAAGATATTGGACTAATTCAACGTGTGGACAGTTCGGGGAATGAGCTATATGGATTGGTGAAACGTGTGAAAAAAACTAAGTAATTATACGAGGTCCCGGAACAATTCCTGATCGTGTCGGGACCTTTTGCTGGTACCAGGTCCCGACACAACTCGGAAACTATTCTGAATTGAACTAAAATTGTGTGTGTACCTGGCACCACCAACAAAAAACAGCGCACCCTCATCGACACAAGAGGGTGCGCTGTTTCCATTCACTTTTCTTCAATTAACCCACTATCCACCAAGAATTCCTTGGCGACGAGTTCAACCATCATGCCGTCATTGTCGACTTTTCCGTTCATGACTTGCATGGCTTCTTCATCAATTTTACCTTCGAGAAGGCCGAGTACTTCTTCAAGTTCGGGGTATTCTTTGAGCGTTTCATCTCGTACTAACGGCAGTGCATGGTAGGGTGGGAAGTACGATTTATCATCTTCCAATACACGTAGATTCGCAATGGCCAGCTGTCCATCCGTCGTGTAGGAGTTAATGACATCTACTTCATTTGCACCAATCGCACGATACATCATGCCGTGATCCATTCCTTTGACATCTTTAAACGCAATGTCATATTCCGTTTGGAAACCAGGTAATCCATCCGGGCGGTCAATGAATTCGAACACGGCGCCCAATGTAAAGTCCTTCGATACTTTAGCGAAATCACTAAACGTCACAAGTCCTAACTCTTCAGCTTTCGCCTCATCCAGTGCCAGTGTATACGTATTATTGAATCCGAACGTACCGAGTGCAGTGATGTTGTCACCGGCGACAAGTCGTTTGGTCGCTGCTAATGTTTCTTCAGCTGTCCCAGGTTCTTCGTGATAATATGTCACCACAATGGTCCCCGTATAGTCAGGGATGACATCGATATGGTCATTTGTCATGGCGTTCCAGACGACAGACGAGCCGCCCAAGTTTTCTTTGTAAAGAATATCTAGACCTAACCGATCCTCAATTAACTGTCCCATTATATTAGACAAAATAATGCTTTCCGTATTATTTCGAGAACCGAGTCTAAGTGAATCTTTTTCATTGAATATACAGCCTGACATGATGCTGGCAACTAAGGTTGTGATAAGCAATAGTGTAAGTTTGTTTTTCAACATTATTTCAATCCTTCCGGCGTCGTCCAACGTTCAACGGCGCTAAAGAACGTTTCAAGGGCAATTGCAAGGATCGCCGCTGGAATGGCTCCAAGTAAAATCAATCCGTCTATTCCACGTGTAATTCCGAGGAAAATGAAATCTCCGAGTCCACCTGCTCCGATGAATGCAGCGAGAGTCGCGTTACCAACGTTAATCACCGCAGCTGTTCGAATTCCAGCCATAATAATAGGGACTGCAAGAGGCAATTCAACTTTAAACAAAATTTGCCTGCTCGTCATACCCATACCTCTCGCGGCTTCGATTGTGGCGGGATCCACGTCTTTAATCCCTGTGTATGTGTTTCGCATAATAGGCAGTAACGAGTAAAGGAATAACGCAGCAATTGCGGTTTTCACGCCAATTCCGAAAATGGGAATCATAAAACCAAGTACAGCTAAACTAGGGATGGTTTGCATAATACCTGCCGCACCAAGTACCCCAGTTTTAAGTCTAGGTACGCGTGTAATGAGAATTCCGAGCGTTACAGCAATGAGCACTGCGAGGATCATCGAGAAAAATACGAGTTGAATATGGACGGATGTTGCTTCGAGCACTTCCGGCCATCGCAATTTAGTTTGTTCCACAAGTTGTTGCCATATATTTAAATTATTCATGTAGATCGTCCCCCTTATCTGTCCATTGACTAGACATCGCGGAGAGTAAGGAGCCGCGGTTGACGAGTCCTACAAGTATATGATGTTCATCGACAATGGGAATCATGCCAAACGGTGAAGTGTCCATCATGATAATTGCATCCTTTGCCGTCGCCGTATCCACTAAAAAAGGTACTGCGGGTTTCATCACTTCATCAATGGTTTGGATGCCGTCCACATTTTTAATCAAATCATAAGCAGAAACAATACCCAGTAGCTTCTTATGATCATCTACAACGAGAAGATCCGTTATTTTTCGTTGACGTATAAGTGAAATGGCTCGTTCTGGAGAAATGCTAGAACGGGTCGTGACAACCTTCTCTGCCATGATCTCAGTAACAGGCATCAGTTCAGGATTTTGGATAATTCGATGCTTACCCATAAACTCTTCTACAAAGCCGTGTGCGGGTTCGTGTAGTAATTTCTCTGGAGTGTCTAACTGAAGTAAATTACCGTCTTTCATAATGGCAATACGGTCGCCCATTTTTAACGCTTCATCCATGTCGTGTGTAACAAAGACAATGGTCTTCTTTAACTTTTTGTGTAGCTTAATTAATTCTTCTTGCAACTGTTCACGTGTAATGGGATCCAGCGCACTGAACGGTTCATCCATTAAAATAATATCTGGATTTGCTGCAAGCGCTCTCGCAATTCCGACACGTTGTTGTTGTCCACCTGATAATTCTTTCGGATAACGTGTAGCATAAATTTCCGGATCCAGTCCGACTAATTCAAGTAGTTCTTGTACACGTGTTTTAATTTCTTTTTCATCCCAATTTTTTAGTTGCGGTACAATAGAAATGTTTTTTTCAATCGTATAGTGAGGAAAAAGACCGATTTGCTGAATGACATAACCAATATTTCTGCGGAGTTCAGCGGCGTTGTAAGATTTGATATCTTTGCCGTTGATAGAAATTTTTCCACTTGTGTGTGGAATAATCCGGTTAATCATTTTCATTGTAGTCGACTTACCTGATCCACTAGGTCCTATCAGAACAAGTAATTCGCCTTCAGCAATCTCGAAGTTGACAGATTTCACAGCTTGAAATCCACCATCGTACATTTTTGAAACATTTTCAAACTTCAGCATAAGTACCTCCTGTATGTAATGAAAGAAAAATCTTATTTTTAAACGATTCCAAAATTGATAGTTAAGCACTGACCGGTGCCTCTTAACGAATTCAGAAAATCGCTCACCAAATTACCTTAACATATTAGTAAAGTATGTTCAAGAAGGAATGAATTTATAGGGTACCAGGTCCCCACACAACTCAAAAACTATTCTGAATTGAACTGAAGTTGTGTGCGTACCTGGTACATTTTGTTTGCCGTTTGTCCTTCAATTTTGATTTCGCTAGTAAATACGTATAAAATATACTTCTGTACTCTTATAAATTACTGGAGAAGTACGGGTGTACATACTGAATAAATGTTTACGTGGAGGGTTTTTATGAAATATAGAATCAGTAACAAGCAAGTATTCGAGCAAGCACAGTTGCGATCGGTGTTAGATGTACCGTTCACTGAAGAAGAACTGCAAGATGGTATGAGGTTAGCGGTGGCTAAGGAAGACCCTACGTTGGCGCTGTATTTGGTAGAGGTAGACGGTCAGAGGAAATTTGAAGTTCGTTGGGATGATTCACACGAGCTTTTCACCGGCTGGTATTCGGCTTGGGAAAATTTCACATGGTGTTTAGATATCGCAAGTAACTGATTACACAGATACGTGTGTGCAAAACTATCCATATGCTCTAAATAAAAGACTCCGCAGTTTTATGCAAACTGGCGGAGTTTTTGTGTTTCAGTACCGTTCGTACCAGTTGTGAGTCCCCAAAAAAGCTCCACAAACATATGCTATTACAAAAGAAAAAGTTTGTGCTACTTATAAGGGGAGAGGAGCTAGTAGTTCATGGCTACAAAACCGCAACAACTAAAAAGAGGCGATACGATAGGCATTGTTACGCTTGGAAGTCCGCTCGCGGCCACTCGCATTACGGAAGGGATCCGGATGTTGCAAAGTATGGGATATAAAGTCGTGGTGGGTGATCATGTGTATTCCGCTAATGGGTTTCTTGCAGCGACTCCTCGGCAAAGGGCTTCGGATTTAATGAAGATGTTTAAAAATCCGGAAGTGAAATGGATTTTACCTACCCGCGGTGGTGTTGGAGTGGCAGGTATCTTACCATTCCTGGATTTTAACGTCATTAAACAAAACCCGAAAATTGTTTCGGGATACAGCGACATCACGGTTTTATTAAATGTCTTGTTTGAATATGCCGACCTCATCAGTTTTCAAAGTTTGTTATTGTTAGACTTCAATCCAGGAACACCTCCGTATAATTTCAACCAATTCTTTACAGCGACATCAAATGTCAGGGCACCTTGGCAAATTATGAATCCACCTGGAGTTCCACTGATTGGATTAGTTCCAGGAAACGTTACAGGACCGCTTGTGGGCGGGAATCTCACGTCGTTCGTAGGTACGTTAGGCACCTCCTATGAAATCAATACGGAAGGCAGAATTCTTCTTTTGGAAGAAACACATGAACCGATCAATACGGTGTATCGCTATGTAAACCACTTGGCGATGGCAGGGAAGTTTGATGATTGTGCAGGAATTATTATGGGACAATGTACGAACTGTGAGTCGGCCTACGGGAAGAGTTACGTAGATTTGATCAATGAATTTTTAGTTCCACTTGGCAAACCTTTATTGACGAACTTGGCCAGCGCACATAGCTACTATAAAGCGACGATTCCTATTGGGGCGAGTGTTCAAATGGATACGGTGAATCGAACGTTAACGGTGATGGAGCCAGTAGTAAAGTAGGTGCCAAGACCATATTTTTTCATTTATATACAATCATGATTTTTTAGTTATATACGTAAGATTTAGGGTATACTAATAAAGCAAGAAGGTCTACTTTGATAAATTAAAGTATCGTATAGGTATTGAATAGATGATCTTTAAAGACGACAAGAATAGTAGGTGAATAAGATGGGGAAGTATCAATTGGATAGCAAAGGTAAGGCGGCTGTGGCAAAGTATCATGAGAAGAACAAGCCAGCGCAATTTGATAAAAAGAAGCAACTTGAAAAAATCCGTACAGCGTATTTGGAAAAAAAGCAAAAACAAGCAGATGAATAAGATACATTAGGTGTTAGCATGGCTCGAGAACTATGTTGAAATGTACTAACACCTAGCACGTAATTTTCATATTCATACATGGAAAACTCTTAGCATTCATTGCTTGGAGTTTTTTGTATCCAGCCAACATAATCATTGGACAAATGTGTTAGTAATGAAACGATTTAATATCGTAAACCTGTAATTGTTGTTATGATGTGTTTATATTCTGCAGGAAAAGATAGTTGCCGTCAGAAAATACTTAATAAGGTGTGAATTCCATTGAATCTTTTAAATGTTAGAAAAGGCCAATTTGTTTATTACCAAAACAAGCTACATCAAGTCTACTCAGTGAAAGCTTTTTTTAAGCAGTCGGTTCACTTAGTCCGATTAGAAGATTTTGAACAACAGCTGGCAACTGCTAGAGAAATTAATTTGTATAAACCAAAACATATGGACAGTTTTGTAGTGAATCATAAACGCTATACATTGCATAAAGATGAGAAGGCTAAAGTAGGCGATTATATTTTAATCATCAATCCACAGCCCGATTCATTAGATTATCACTATCTACACGCGATTGAAATGGTGTCTTCTATTGAACGAAACGGCGTTATCAGTAATAAATCCAATGGAATTAAACATAATGAGTATTGGGTGATGATCCCCGGGCTACAAAAGGGCGCGAATATTATTGATCTGGAAATTCCAGATGTCAATTATATAACTGAACAAGGAAACCAACAGTTGGAAATCCAGACACCTGAAGCGCATATACCTAAAATAGGCGATATATACCAATGTCACGACAGTGTTCCACCTCTACAGGCAATGGTTATCGCTATACAAGGCGATACGCTTTATTTAGGCGGAGACGTTGAAGTGAAAATGGATGAATTAATGGATACGGATTCTTGGAGTTTGGTTCACAGCATACCGAGTCTGTAGTCTAGAGCGCGACAGAAAAACAAATGAAGGTATCTAATCCTCACACGAATCATCGACAGTTCTGAATGGAGCTATTAGTAGTATCGGGTTGTATTTCTTCTAATTGAATTTGAAACGACTGGGCTTGTTTCCAGTCGTTTTTTTCGTCGGGAGACTTGCTGTAACATAACTCAGTTAACAAGTGCTACGTTATGTCTGCTACCACAGAATATTTCCCATTTAAGCTATCAATCGTTATACTAGGAAAGCCGGAACGAATATACGTTCTGAATTCGACCGTACACTATACAGCTAGAGAGGTTTACATATGAAAGGCACTTCACATTTAGTTATCGGCACAGCTGTCGGCGCCATTGCGGGATACGCTGTGCAGCCGGATATCCGGACTGCTTTGATAGGCGCGGCGGTTGGCGGAATATCTGGAGTAGTTCCGGATCTCGACACGAACGGGCTCGCGAGCAACAGTATCACACTTAGTAAGAAAGTAAGCAAATGGCTCATGGAGACTGCTGGCATCGTCATTTTGCTGACTCTCATTTATCAGGTATTTACAGAAGGACTGAGTCAAGAAATTTATGTGTATGGAGGGATCGGACTTCTGTTACTCATCGTGTCGCGTCTCATCACACAGCGCCGAATGCTCACCATTACCGGTATTCTTGTCATGCTTCTCGGTTTTGTCCTTGACCAGTCGCTAGGCATTTTACTCGCTGGCGGCTATATACTCATTGCCTCGTTCTTACCGCATAGATCCTATACGCATTCTATACTTGGCATTGTTTTCTATGCGTATATATTGAAGCATTTGTATGCGCAGTGGCCGATTGACGGCTTACTCGCTGCAGGGCTTGCCGGTTATATTAGCCATCTACTTGCCGATATGAAGATTCTTCCTGTTAACCGGCGTGGAGTTAAATGGTTTTTGCCTTTGTGGAATCGGGAATTTTGAGGTACCAGGTCCCGACACAACTTGAGAACAATTCAGAATAGTTTTATTGATTACTTAAGAGAAGCGCTACACACGCTTCTCTTTTTGCTATATGATGACTATAGTTGAACGTAATTTGAATAATACATAGGTGAAAAAATGAAAAAACAAAATAAAAAACCCATTAGTATGCAAGTATGGTTGACGGCTTTGGTGTGTTTGGTTGTTCTAGTTTCTCTTTCATTAGCCGGTTATTTAATTGGTAGCAATGCAGCCGATCAAGCTAGGAAATCTCAATCGGAAAAAGCGATGAATATTGCCATTACTATCAGTCATGCACAGTCGGTGATTGATGGCTTGACAGGAAAAGGACCAATTGAAGATATCCAGGCGTTCACTAAATCTGTACAAAACGACACACAAGTTGAATATATCGTAGTAATGAATAATGAACGTATCCGCCAATCCCATCCAGTAACTGAGCGCATCGGCCAATATTTTGTAGGCGGTGACGAAGACAAGGCATTTAAGGGGGAGCAGTACACGTCCATGGCTACAGGAACATTGGGTAAGTCAATGAGAGCGTTTGTACCGATCACGTCTGAAGGTCAAATTATTGGTGTGGTTGCTGTTGGTATTATGATGGATAATGTTCGTACTAGTGTTTTAGCCAGTATTAATGCGAGCTTTATCGGGATTGGCTTTGGTTTACTGATTGGCTTATTTGGTGCCGTTTTATTGGCAAGAAAAGTGAAGCGTACTTTATTTGGACTTGAACCGAGGGAAATCGCTCAACAACTTCGCGAAAGGGAGTCGATGCTTGAAGCGGTCAGCGATGGTATTGTTGCCATTAATGACAAGGCAGAAATTGTCTTAGCGAATCAAGCGGCAATCACGCTTTTTCGGAATGCAGGAATTGAAGGGAATCCTGTTGGAAAGCTTATTCAGTCCTTTGTTCCTTCGCTACCGCTTCAGCAGATGCTCGAGTATAAAAAACCACAGTATGACCAAGAGTTTAAATTAAATGGACTGGATGTCGTGGTTACCCAAGTCCCTGTCATTTCTAACCATCATGTAGTCGGAGCACTTGCTATATTTCGCGATAAATCCGAATTGACCTCGCTAGTGGAACAGCTATCTGGGGCTAGAGTATACGCTGAAACGCTGAGGTACCAGACGCATGAGTTTATGAATAAACTGCATATTATCATGGCGATGGTTCACACGAAATCTTATGATGAGTTAAAAGAGTATATCGCCTATATTTCAGATGCTTATCAAACGGAGGCAGGCATCGTTTCAAGACTCGTCAAAGATCCCGTCATTGCGGGCTATTTAATGGGGAAGTTAAGCGAATTACGAGACTCTGGGATAAAAATTACGTTAAATGGGGATCATCCGCTACCTCCTTTAAAAAAGGTTGAGCATATGGATAAGATCATCACGATACTTGGAAACTTACTAGACAATGCTTGTGATGCAGTGAGTGATCGTATCGATGGGGAGTTACAATTGACACTTAATTATGAAGAGTCTCGATTAGAATTCAGCGTACACGATAATGGACCTGGAATCCTTGTAGAGAATATCGAAGAAGTATTTGAACAGGGAATGTCTTCAAAAGGTGAAGGCCGCGGTTATGGACTGTACCTGGCTAAAATCGCATTGGATGAATTGGGTGGTATTTGGTCTGTATCTTCTACGAAAGGTAAAGGGACGCAATTTAGTGTAAGTGTTCCATACAAAGGTGAAGCATTATGATTCAAGTATTAATCATTGAAGATGATCCGATGGTAGCGAAATTCAACGGAATATACCTAGAGAGTATTCCAGGTTTCTCAGTTGCCGGTTTTGCAAAAAATGTAGCAGAAGCCCGGAAATTTCTTGAGTTGTCGAAAGTAGATCTCATTTTACTCGATGTCTATATGAAAGGACCGACCGGACTTGATCTGTTAAAGGAGCTTCGAAAAGAGGGCGACTCGCTAGATGTTATTCTAATCACAGCTGCCAATGACAAAGAGTCTGTGCAACAAGCGCTTCGATATGGGGCTGTTGATTACCTTATAAAGCCATTTACTTTTGAACGCTTTCAAAATGCTTTATTGCAATTTAAAAAGCAACTTCATTTGATGAATCAGCATGAAAACATCAGCCAGGATGAAATTGATCATTTACTTTATACGGCGGATAGAAAAACTAGTAACATATTGGAATTGCCAAAAGGTCTGACGAAAACGACATTCACACGTATTGCGGAACAGATTATTGAAAGGCAAGGAACTATATTTTCCACAGCAGAACTTGCAGAAGACGTTGGAGTGTCAAGTGTATCCACACGAAAGTACTTACATTATCTCGTTGACCGTGAACTAATCGATAGCGATATAGTGTATCAGTCAACAGGGCGTCCGTTAACAAATTACCAACTGTTGCCTGAAAAAGTAGATATCCTTCAGTCGTTGCTAAATAAGTGATATACAGGTTGTACGAATAAGCTTCCAGGCAGTTTGACGACAGAAATTCGCAACTGCTTGAGTTGCTTATTTTAGTTACAAAAGTATTTGTTTGATTACATAATATATAAAATCTGAATAGTCCCTCTTATAGTTAAACAAATAAGAAAGCGTTTTCGGAGGGATGACAATGAAGGATATCGCATCAAATACCTGGCAGAAATTATGGCGTTCACATGACCAGGCAAAAGATTTACTTAATTTCTTTTCTTATAAGAAAAAACTAACGGAAGCAAATCATCGTGTAACTACAGAAGGGGAACAGATTTCACCTCAACCCCCTAATCAGAACGCGGATAAAAGTTCGTCCTATTCTACCGTCCAATTGGTAGGTCTAATTCTAGGTCCGCTATTATTTATCATCATGATGTTCTTTTTATCTCCTGAAGGGATGAATCCGGAAGCCAAATCGGTACTGGCTGTAACGTTGTGGGTAGCGACATGGTGGATTACGGAAGCGATTCCCATCCCGGTCACATCATTGCTTCCTATTTTTCTATTACCAGTGACAGGAGCTATGGAAGCCGATGTGGTTACATCTTCTTACGGCAACGATATTATTTACTTATTTTTAGGCGGGTTTTTCATTGCTACAGCAATGGAGAAATGGAACTTGCATAAACGGCTGGCATTGGCCATTATCGCTTTCATCGGTACAGGGACTCAAAGAATCTTGCTCGGCTTCATGACGGCTACAGCATTCCTGTCTATGTGGGTTTCAAATACAGCTGCGGTTATGATGATGATTCCTATGGGATTGGCGATTACAGCCCAGGTAGCGGCTGCGTTAAAAGGCACTCCGGAAGAAAAGGAATTGCCGAAGTTTGAAAAGGCACTTATTTTCGGAATTGGTTATGCAGGAACGATTGGTGGACTCGGTACGCTTATAGGGACACCGCCCAACATTATTCTAGCGGCACAAGTTAAAGAATTATTTGATGTCGAGATTTCTTTTGCGGGCTGGATGCTCGTCGCAGTACCGATTGTCATAGTGCTGTTGTTTTCTACGTGGATTTATCTTGGGCGCTTTGCGTTTAAGATGAATATCAAAGGTCTTCCTGGTGGAAAAGAAGTGATCACCGAAGAACGAAAAGCATTAGGAAAAACATCATTCGAAGAAAAAGCGGTGAGTGCAGTCTTCGCTTTTGCAGCATTTATGTGGATCACCCGTGAATTTCTTTGGATGAACATTCTGCCAGGTTTAAAAGACGGCATGATTGCGGTAGTGGCAGCGGCATTGCTGTTTGCTATTCCTACTTCCAAGAAAATTGGCAAACGCATTCTAGCATGGGAAGATTCAAAAGAAATTCCATGGGGAGTTTTGCTATTATTTGGAGGAGGACTTGCCATTGCAGCAGGTTTTCGAGAAACGGGACTTTCTGAATGGATTGGTTCGCAATTGACAGCTTTGGAAGGATTCCATATGTTTGCTATAATTGCTGCCTCTTCTTTACTCGTACTAGCATTGACGGAGTTCACATCGAATACGGCAACAGCAACCATGATTCTTCCTGTATTGGCAGCGCTTGCACTATCTATGCATATTCACCCATTTGCTTTGATGGTACCCGCTGCAATGGCTGCAAACTGTGCTTTCATGTTACCGGTCGGCACACCTCCTAACGCTATCATTTTCGGAACGAATAAGCTCCGCTTGGGAGAAATGGTACGAGTCGGATTTATCATTAATGTGTTTGTACTCATTCTGATTGTATTGGCTGCCTACTTCCTATTACCTCTATTTTGGGGAATTGATTTGCAAGTAGTGCCGGAAGAGTTTTATGTGAATTTTAAGTAAGCGAGAATTTGGGTACCAGGTCCACACATTTCTTGAATCATTCAGGATTGTGACACGACCAAATACTTAAAACTATCTCTACGGCAGATTTTTGATAGGCACTAGATTCTTGACAATGCTAAATTGTTTGAGGATCTGGTGCTTTTTTTATGGGTACCAAATCATTTATTTCCTATTATTTCCCATTATTTCTCTTGTTGAATTTTGTGGAAAACGCAGTCATCAATACTATAAAAACAAGTACTAAACTCCATAAAAAGAAACCCCAATGCTGTGTCAGTAAAGACAAGGCCAAGAAGAAAGCAATTGCGACAAATGAAATATATACCGTACGTTTTTGATAGTTATTCATATTCCACACTCCTTTTCTTGGTACCAGTTATATGTATCGACGAACATTTTGGCAATACTTTGTATACGCTTCTCCATAGATTTTTACTAACGATTGTTCTTCGAGTCGTACTTGTCGATTAAATAACCAAAAACCTAAGATCAAATACACTAATACGATCCAATTGGGATAAATGAGGAACTCACCCAATAAGACCATCCCAAAAGCAGTATATATTGGATTTCGACTGATGGAAAAAGCGCCAGTCGTAATCAAAGAACCTGGATTTTCTTCATCAATGCCTACTCTAAAGCTTTTTCCAAATGAAATTAAGCTATAAACGAATAGCAAAAGCCCGCCAAAGCATAAGACCACGCCTATCCAGCCGATGAATTCATTGGTAAATAGCTTTGTACCTAGCGTTGGTAAATGGAAGACGTTTGAAATGATTACATAGAATAAGAGCAACGCAAAGGGTGGTATGATGAAATCTTTTTTATCCATTTCGCCAAATTTAAATACGTTAATACCAAATTTTTTTAATTGAATTGACCTAATGATCACCAATATGATTAATAGGGTAATCGTTATAACAGCAATGTATCCTTGCATCATGCCCACCTCTTTCATTCACTTTTTTCTATCCTACTCCATTAATAAATCGTGTCTCATTCCACCATTTGAATGTTCTGCTTCCTTCATTACTTAATGAGGTACCAGGTCCCGATACAACTTGGAAACAATTCAGAATTGCATCGGAACCTAGCACCCACAGGAAAATACTCTACCGTTAAAATTTGACTTGACATTCAAAGTCTGAAGATTCATACTAAGTACATGAATAGAAGCTTGCGAATGAAGGAAGTGAGAACGTCATGTCATTACGAGAGAAGAAAGTTGAAAAGAAAAAGGAAGAGATCCGAGAATCCGCAATGAATGTAATTGCGGAGAAGGGATATCATGCCACTACGATGGAAGATATTGCAGCGAAGTTACTCATGACAAAGGGTTCTGTTTACTATTATTTTAAAGATAAAGAATCACTTGTGTATGAAAGTCATAAAATACTTCTGGAAAAAAGTATGGAGCAACTCCAAAATGTGTTGGCGGAAGAACTCTCATCTGTGGCCAAGCTGCGGAAGGCTATGATCGTCCACATGGAATATGTCATTACAGAAAGAACGGATTTCTTACTAGGTGCTAAACCTGATCAAGTGTTTGAAGGGGCGTATTTACAAGAAATCTTACACCTTAGAAATCAATACAGTGATTGTATGGATCAACTGATTCAACAAGGCATTCAGGACGGAAGTTTTGTACAAGTAGATATTAAGATTGTGAATTATATTATTCTAGGCGCCATGAACAATGCGGTAATTTGGTATTCTCCAAAAGGTAGTAAAAGTATACAAGAGTTGGCTAATTCCATTGCGGATTATTTATTAAAAATCCTATTGTAGGACTATATATTATTTTGATAAGAAAGGGAGCGGAGCAATTATGAAAATGAATCACGTATCAGCAGTTATTACAGGAGGCGCTTCAGGACTCGGAGAAGCTACGGCAAGAGAGATTATAGCAGCGGGAGGACGGGTAACGATTTTGGATTTGCAAGTAGATCGTGGGAATGAATTGGTAAAGGAGCTTGGAGATTCTGCATCATTCGTCAAGACGGATGTTACGAGCACGGAAAGTGTTCAGATAGCTTTAGATCATGCGGTGAGCACTTTTGGCAAAATCAATACAGTTGTTAATTGTGCGGGCATTGGTGTGGCGGAAAAAACATATAGCGGCAGAAAAGGTGCGCATGACCTGGAAAACTTCAGCAAGGTCATTCAGATCAATCTGATCGGGACGTTTAATACGATTCGTCTCGCTGTCGAGCATATGACGAAAAATGAACCGAATGATAAAGGCGAAAAAGGCATCATTGTGAATACGGCATCTGTTGCGGCGTTTGACGGACAGATTGGTCAAGTGGCGTATGCCGCATCAAAAGGCGGTATCGTTAGTATGACGTTGCCGATTGCGAGAGATTTGGCTTCTGAAGGCATTCGCGTGATGACCATCGCACCGGGCTTGTTTGAAACTCCGATGTTTGCTTCATTGCCAGAGAAGGCTAAGGAATCTCTCGGCGCGATGGTGCCTTTCCCTTCGCGGCTCGGCTACCCTGAGGAATACGCGCAATTGGTTACAAGCATCTGCGAAAATACGATGCTGAACGGGGAAGTCATACGTCTGGATGGAGCAGTCCGTATGCAGCCTAAATAAAGGCTGGAAATAACTATCGAGTAAATGTAAGGGCTTACAAATGAAAATAAGAAAGAAGGGTTTATATGAGAGAAGCTGTAATTGTGGAATGGGTCAGAACACCGGTAGGAAAACGGAATGGTGTATTGAGTGCGATACGGGCGGAAGATTTAGCAGCCAAGCCGCTGGCGGAAGTTATCAAACGAGCGGGAATTGATGCGGGGCTAGTAGAGGATGTCATCTTCGGATGCGTATCGCAAGTAGGGGAACAATCCTTTGACATCGCGAGAGTCGCAGCTTTGCAGGCAGGATATCCGATCGAAGTACCGGGGACGACCGTGGATAGACAATGTGGATCTAGCCAGCAAGCCCTGCATTTTGCAGCGCAGGCTATTATTAGTGGAGATATGGACGTTGTCGTTGCAGGAGGTGTCGAGAGCATGTCGCGGGTGCCGATGGGGAGCAGCCGACTAGACGTGATGTTTAGTGGAGAACTCACATCGAAATATGAAATGGTCCACCAAGGTGAGTCAGCGGAAAGAATTGCGGATCAATGGGAAATATCAAGAGAGGAAATGGATCGCTACGCGCTAGAAAGCAATGAGAAGGCGGTAACTGCTAGAGAGGAAGGTAGGTTTGAAAAAGAAATCATGCCGATTGAGGTAACACTTCCTGACGGTACGAACATGACAGTGAAGGATGATGAAGGGCCGAGGGAAGATACCACGATGGAGAAGTTGAGTATGTTGAAAACTCCTTTTAGGGAAAATGGCGATGTGACGGCTGGAAACTCCAGTCAAATCAGTGACGGGGCAAATGCCATTTTGCTAATGTCACGTGAAAAGGCTGAAGAACTTGGTTTGAAGCCACGGTTTAAAGTGCTTACCCGCGTAGTGGTTGGTTCCGATCCGACTCTCATGCTGACAGGGCCCATACCAGCGACACAAAAAGCGTTGGAGAAAGCAGGACTAACCCTTGATGATATAGATATTTTTGAAGTCAATGAAGCATTTTCGGTTGTGACGATTGCTTGGTTGAAAGAAACAGGTGCAAATCCGAAGAAGTTGAATCCTAACGGTGGGGCCATTGCTCTTGGTCACCCACTCGGAGCAAGTGGCGGACGCTTGATGATTACGATGATGAGTGAACTGGAAAGAACAGGCGGCCGTTACGGACTGCAGACGATGTGTGAAGGTCATGGCATGGCGAATGCGACGATTTTGGAACGATTAGATTAATTGCTGATCATGAATGAAGACACGTGAAGAGGAGAGATTTCAATGCCATTAGATTCTATTCGGGTACTGGATTTATCCCGCTTGTTACCGGGTCCTTACTGTTCGATGCTTCTTGCAGATTTTGGTGCAGAGGTGATCAAAATTGAAGAACATAGTACCGGTGACTATGCGCGGGCGGAATCGCCTAAGGTAGGGGAAGATAGTGCATTTTTCCATTCGTTGAACCGCGGCAAAAAGAGCATTTGTCTAAATTTAAAAGATGTGGAAGACAAGCAACGGTTTAAGCAGCTGGTGAAAGACTCGGATGTTGTGATTGAATCATTTCGGCCGGGCGTTATGAAGCGGCTTGGTTTGGATTATGAAATTTTAAACGAAATCAATCCAGGGCTTGTCTACTGTGCGATTACAGGTTACGGACAAGACGGTCCATACGCTAGCTTGCCCGGTCATGATCTAAATTACATTGGTTATACGGGACTACTGGATATGATGGGTGAACGACACGGTGCGCCGCAAATCCCTGCTACGCAAATTGCAGATATTGGAGGGGGTGCTTACCCGGCGGCAATGGGGATTATGCTTGCATTGTTTGAAAGACAGAAAACGGGAAAAGGGCAAATGGTCGATATTTCGATGATGGATGGCGTGCTTTCTTGGATGCCAACAGTCTTTCCTAGTTTTCTGGCAACAGGACAACAGCCGCAAAGAGGTGAATTAGATTTAAGTGGCAAGCGTGCTTCTTATGCTGTGTACAAAACGAAAGACCATAAATGGTTGGCTGTTGGCGCATTTGAATTAAAGTTTTGGAGTGAGTTTTGCAGAGTCATTGGAAAAGAAGATTTTGTAGCGAAAATGCATGATCCGGTAGACGTTCAATTGCAGATGAAGGAAGAAATTCAAGAGATTTTATTGCACAAGACGAGCGCGCAATGGATGGAAATATTCGATCAGGTGGCGGCCTGTGTAACTCCTGTGCTGTCATACGATGAAGTACTAGATGACCCACATGTAAAAGCTCGTGGGATGATTCAAGAAGTAAAAGATCCAGAAATTGGACTAGTCAAGCACATCGCAACGTCTATTAAGTTGTCGAGGACACCGGCCAAAATTCATAGTCGAGCTCCTATGTTAGGTGAGCATACAGTCGCGGTACTTAAAGAATATTGAAGGGGATGTATTGTGTCAGGAAAATAGAAACTGTCTGTACAAGAGTTTAGTGAGAGAAAGGGGATAACAAGAATGGATATCGGCCTATCACTTTCCCGTAACGCACGTAGAATACCTGAGAAAACAGCAATTATTTATGAGGATCGAACATTTACGTATCGTGAGCTTAATCAAGAGGTGAATAAACTATCACACGGACTGATTCAACATGGTGTGAAAAAAGGTGACAAAGTAGCACTCATGATGAAAAACTCAGATACCTTTATTATCGTCTACTATGCCATTTTGAAAGCAGGAGCCATTACGGTTCCGGTAAATTTCCGCTTAACAGCTACTGAAGTGTCGTATATTTTGGATGATAGTGATGCGAATGTCGTGCTGTTTGACGAAGAGTATGCTTCGTTGATTGATCAAGCAACAGCGGAAAATAGCAAGATCGTCGTAAAAGTCACAACGGGTGCTTCCGCTATAAGCGGCCAAGTCACTTACGAAGATTTGCTACAAGATAATACGGATGATCCCGATATTTCTGTCGATGAAGCAGATGATGCAGAAATCTTATATACATCGGGGACTACTGGCTATCCGAAAGGCGCGTTATTTGATCATCACCGCGTACTTCACGTAGCTTTTAACACCGCCTTAATCCTCAAAATACATCCCGAAGACGTATTGTTCCATGCGGCACCGTTGTTTCATTCCGCACAATTAAATTTATTTCTGGTGCCAGGAATTTATTTAGGTTGCACGCAAGTCGTACATCAAAACTTCGAACCTCAAAAAGTCTTACAGGCTATCGATCAATATAAAATCAGCTTGTTCTTTGGTGTACCGACGATGTACAATTTCTTGTTGCAAGTTCCAGACAAACAGCAATATGATCTTTCTTCTGTTACGCGATGCGGATATGGCGCAGCACCGATGCCTGTCGCGTTGTTAGAGCAAATTATGAAACTCTTCCGTACAGATCAGTTTTACAATATGTGTGGTCAGACAGAAGGGGGACCAGGTGGCGGAGCTTTTCTCATGCCAGCAGATCATAAAGATAAAATCGGCACTGGAGGAAAAGCTTCGCTGAATACGGAAATTCGCGTTGTGGATGATCATGGAGAAGATATTTCTCCCGGTGAAGTGGGTGAATTTATTATTCAAAGCGAGATGGTCATGAAGGGCTATTATAATAAGCCGGAGGAAACTGCGAAAGCTATACGAAACGGTTGGCTCTATACCGGGGATTTGGCGACAATTGACGAAGATGGTTTCGTTACATTAGTAGACAGAAAGAAAGATATGATCGTTTCTGGAGGAGAGAATGTCTACTCAACAGAAGTAGAACAAGCGCTGTACAGGCATCCTCAGCTATTAGATGCGACAGTAGTCGGCTTGCCGGATCCGGTTTGGGGAGAGAAAGTAGTTGCGATTATTGTAGCGAAGAAAGATGAGAAGCTCGACTACGCAGAATTGAAAGCTTTCTGCAAAGAATATCTAGCGGATTATAAAGTACCAGTCGAATTTATTGAAGAACAAGAAATACCTAGAAATGCGTCAGGGAAAGTCTTGAAATATCGCATTCGTGAAGCACTGGTCTCCAATAGACCTGTTAATCCTCACGTATAAAAACAGAAGATTTGTTAATAAGGAGTGATGGATGCATGAAGAGACCATTTATGACGGAAGAACATGAACAGCTCAGAAAATCGGTGCAGAAGTTTTTACAGAAAGAAGCCGTTCCTTATATAGAGGAATGGGAGAAAGAAAAGCAAGTACCTAGGTCTTTTTGGAGAAAAGCTGCGGCACAAGGATTGATTGCACCTTCAGTTGAAGAAAAGTATGGCGGTTTAGGCGCTGATTTCGGCTATGCTGTAGTTATTAGTGAAGAGTTTGAAAAAGTGGCAAGCGGAATCGGCGGAATTGGACTTCATAATGATATCGTTATTCCTTATATACAATCCTTTGGTTCGGACGAACAGAAAGAACGTTGGCTCACGAAAGCCGTGACAGGAGAGATGATCAGTGCAATTGCTATGACGGAACCAGGCACAGGTTCCGACCTCGCAGCAGTTCGGACAACTGCAGTGAAAAAGGGAGACCGTTATATTATTAATGGGGAAAAGACCTTCATAACAAATGGCTTTTCTGCCGATCTTGTTATTGTCGTCTGTAAAACAGATCCTACTGCATCGCCTGCTCATAAAGGCATTAGCTTGATCATAGTGGAAGAAGGAATGCCCGGGTTTACAAAAGGGAAAAAACTGAATAAAGTAGGGCAGCATGCGAATGATACAAGTGAATTGATTTTTGAAGATGTATCGGTTCCTGCGGAAAATCTTCTTGGAGGGGAAGGCAAAGGATTCTACTATTTGATGGAGAAATTGCAACAAGAACGCTTGATGTGCTCCATTCAAAGTTTAGCTTCCGTGCAACAAATGATTGATATCACTTTGGCGTATGTCAAAGAGCGACAGGCATTCGGTAAGAGGATCGGCGACTTCCAAAATACGCAATTTAAAATAGCGGAGATGCAAACGAAGGCAACCATTGGCCAAACATTTGTTGACCGATTAATTACAGAGCATATGCAAGGACAACATGTCGTGGATGAAGTATCGATGGCTAAATGGTGGACGAGTGATTTGGCGCAAGAAGTGGCGATACAATGTATGCAATTTCATGGCGGCTACGGGTATATGGAAGAATACGAGATCGCCAGAAGGTACCGGGATGTAGCGGTCGGCTCGATTTATGCTGGGACCAATGAAATTATGAAAGTGATTATTGCGAAGAATATGGGGCTTTGAATGAAGGAGAGTGGCATTTTCAATTATATGACTAACTGTTTCATATTAATAATATTCAATCGTTTCCTGAAATTTAATCAAAACGAATAATAACTGGCTACCTAATGGGAGAGATAAGCGATGAATTATGAAGAGATGATGCATATGTTTTCATGGGAAGATGCAGAGACGCAGTATGAAGGTGATCCAAATGGCGTGATGAATATTGCGAATGAAATATGCGATCGCTGGGCAAAAGATCCTAAAAGGGTAGCAATTTATTGGGAAGATGAACTGGGGAATAAAGAAACATGGACGTATTGTCAATTGAAAGAGAAATCCGATAAAATGGCTAACGCGCTTCAGTCAATGGGGGTCACAAGAGGTGATCGTGTAGCAGGGTTGCTCGGAAAAGATATGGAATTGCTTGTAACGATTTTAGCAACTTTTAAAGTAGGTGCTATTTTTGTTCCACTATTCACAGCCTTCGGTCCAGATGCCCTCGTCTATCGGTTGAAAGATGCAGGTGTGCGTTTACTTCTGACAAACAGTGAACAGTCAACTAAACTGGAAGGTAAAGAACTATCAATTGATTTACTCCTCACTGATGGTCAAACAAACGACGGCAAAAGTTTCTGGGAATTTGTAAACTCTTTTTCCAGTGAATTCACAATGGAACGAACGTTGGGAAATTCCCCTGCAATCATTCAATATACTTCAGGAACGACTGGCATGCCAAAAGGGGCTATTACAAAACATAAAGTGGTATACAGTCTTCATCCATACTGGAAATTCGCTTTGAATTTGGAAGAAGAAGATGTGTTTTACGGTGGGGCTGATTTGGGTTGGGCGTACGGATTAATCGCTTCAACTATAGGTCCGTTAAGTCAGGGAGCTAAAATTGTTTTCTACAAAGGTCCGTTTGATCCTAAAAAGATATATAAGCTTTTAAGTGAATATCAAGTGACTAGTTTTGCTTATGCACCGACAGCATTCCGCATGATGATGGCATTGGGGTCAGAAATAATTAAAAAATATGATCTCAAAATAAAGAAAATAAGTAGTGCAGGAGAACCTTTGAATACTGAAGTAGTGAGGTTTTTTGAAAAAAATTTAGGGAGACCAATCTATGACCATTATGGCGCAACAGAAATGGGCATGATTGTGAACAACTACCATATTTCGACCATGAAAGTAAAACCAGGGTCAATGGGTCTTCCGCTACCTGGCTATACTATTGGCTTGATTGATGAATATGGAGACCCCGTAACTAAAGGAGAAGTAGGTCAAATTGCTGTAGACACATCAGATGGTAATACAGCGTTTGGAGGTTATTGGAACGCGGATGAAAAATTAGCTGAAAAGATGCGTGGTAGTTGGTTTTTATCCGGAGATCTTGCTTCAGAGGATATAGATGGATACCTTTGGTTTCAAGGTCGTGCAGACGATGTTATCTCAAGCGCTGGTTACCGAATAGGGCCCACTGAAGTTGAATCCTGTCTAATGGAGCATCCTGCGGTTTTGGAGACGGCGGCAATTGGCAAGCCAGATGTAACGAAAGGCGAAACTGTTAAAGCGTTTATTGTCCTCAATAAACGCTTCGCATCTACTGACGAACTTAAAGAAGAACTCATCTCCTTTGTGAAAGAGAAGTTATCCAAACATCAATATCCAAAGGAAATCGAGTTTGTAGATGAATTACCCAAAACTCAAAGTGGAAAAATACAGCGTTATTTACTGAAAGAGCAGGAGAGGAAGAAACATTCTCTGTAAAACAGTAGATAATGCTAGTAATGAACATCATACTTTCATTGTGCAGTATATAATTCACTAGTGTTGTGAGAATAGCATTTCATAGTTCGCACAAAAAACGCGATGAGCAAACCATCGCGTTTTTATGTTTTACGGTTGGATAAGTACTTTAATACAACCGTCTTCTTTCTTATCAAAAATGGAATAAGCGTCTGCTGCGTCTTCTAATTTTACTTTGTGTGTAATAATATCTGTCGGATCAAATTCTTTTGCTTCAATTTTTTTAAATAGTTCTGGCATTAAGTGAATGACAGGGGCTTGTCCCATTTTCAAGGAATTGTTCCGAATTGGTTATCCCCATTTGATCCAAATGTTTCACCTGGTTGCACCGTACCATCCATACCTACGCAATCAATGACGACGTCTGCGCCGCCTTTCGTTTCTTCATGCAATAATTTACCGATATCGTCATGATCTTTGAAATTATAGGTTTCTACTTTATTAGTCCTTTCCGCATGCTTCAAACGATAATCCACATGGTCTACTGAAATAACTCGTTTTGCACCTTGCATCCAGGCAAATTTTTGCGCCATTAATCCAATAGGGCCGGAGCCTAAAATAATTGCGGTATCGCCTTTTTTCAATCTACTGTGAAGGACACTCCAATAAGCTGTGGGAATGACATCAGACAGTAAGGCGAGATGCTCGTCATCTAGCTCACTGTCTTCTGGAACCTTAAATGAGGTGAAGTCTGCGTATGGAACACGTAAATATTCGGCTTGGCCCCCTGGGAAGTTTCCATTTGGCTCTGCAAATCCGAATAGTCCACCAACTTCTCTATGTGGATTGGATTCATCACACTGACTTTCCATTTCGTGTTGGCAGAAGAAACATTCTACCGCACCCTATATTAAACGTAATGACGACCCGGTCGCCTTTCTTCAATGTTTTCACTTCCGAACCTACCTCTTCGACAATTCCCATTGGCTCATGGCCTACTACATAATCTTGCTCAGGCACAATTCCGCCATAGTATAAATGCAAATCTGATCCACAAATATCACTCGTCGTAATGCGTACGATTACATCACTAGTTTCTTGGATACTTGGAGCTTTGACTTCTTTAGTGACGATGGACTTCTTTCCTTGAAATGTTACTGCTTAATACCATCACATCCTCTTTGCGTTGTGCTTATTTGTAACCGTCTGCTTTCTATCTAAACTAAGAAAATAGGATATGATTATTGGTACCTAGTAGAGAAGTAGATGGTAGAATTGGAAACATAATAGTATATGTATGTTAAAAGAAGTGCTATAAAGGGAAGTAAAGAATAAGGAGGGATTCATTCATGTTACAAGAAAGTGAAATGAAGCACTTACAACGATCTGTCGAATTAGCAGAAATTGCGCTACGTAAAGGTGATCAGCCATTTGGTTCGGTGTTAGTTTCAGCGAGTGGTGAAGTGTTAGCTGAAGATCATAATCGTACAAGTGGTGGCGATCCAACGCAACATCCGGAATTCGCTTTAGCACGTTGGGCCGCAGACCATATGGACGCAGATGACAGAGCGAAAGCGACAGTGTTTACGTCAGGTGAACATTGCCCGATGTGTGCATCAGCCCATGGGTTAGTCGGTTTGGGACGGATTGTGTATGCTAGTTCATCGAAACAGTTAACGCAGTGGAAGAAAGATATGGGGGTAACAACGCCTGCTCCTGTGAACAGTTATCCAATTCAAGAAATGGTGCCTGCTATAGAAGTAGTTGGGCCGATAGAAGAGTATGCGGAGCAAGTGCGAGAGTTGCAACAGCAGTACTATCAGAACAATAACTGAAGTAGATTATGCGAAGAGAGCCGTTTGTTTTGGCTCTCTTCGCATAATGATTAACAAAACTTTTTTTCGAAATTACAGAATTAAGGATTGAATTACAGACAGAGGAGATTGTCTCCTTCATGTATATTAATAATCTCTGTGTTATGATAACGGGATAAAATAAAACATGTCAGTGGAAGGGGAAAAAGTCTTCAAACCGCAAATTAACTAGTTAAAAAGGGGAGGAATCCTAAAGTGATTATTCATCCAATTAAAGCCTTTTCTGATAATTATATATGGTGTATTCAAGAAGAAACAGAGGTAGTGGTGGTGGATCCAGGAGAAGCGAAAGGTGTCCTTGATTACCTTGAAGAAAAGCAGCTTCGTTTGGCGGCCATTCTTTTAACTCATATGCATGAAGACCATACTGGTGGGGTACGGGAAATTCTAGCGAGTCATCCGGAAAGTGTAGTTTATGGACCGGCAGAAACGAAAGACTTGGTGAATAGTGTTGTAAAGGAAGGGGACTCCTTTAACTTATTAAATCAAACTGTCCAAGTCTACGAATCAGGCGGTCATACGCATGGCCATATCAGTTTTTTTATGGGAAATCATCTCTTTTGCGGGGATGCCTTGTTCTCAGCAGGATGCGGTCGGGTGTTTACCTGCGATTACGAAGCTCAATATGAAACTTTGCAGAAGTTTAAGCGTTTGGATGATGATATACATGTTTATCCCGGCCACGAGTATACCGAAACTAATTTACGCTTTGCATACGAAATGCATCCCGATAATGAAAAAATCTCCAAATCATTGGAAGAAGTCCAGGAAATGCGTGCGAAAGGTCAGCCAACGCTCCCGTCAACGATCGGCAGGGAGAAGGAAATTAACCTCTTTCTGCAAGCGGAAACATTGGAAGACTTTATCGAATTACGTAACGCGCGTGATAACTTCTAGGATAACTAACTTTATGCAATCGCATAAAGTGTACTGATATAGTATCTATGATAAGATTAAGTCAATAAAATCATGGAGGATGATAGTGATGAACCAAGTGCTTGTTGAAATTTGTTTACGTGTTAGAGACATTGATGCTACTTTAGATTTTTATACGGAGCTTTTTGATTTTGAAGTAGCCAGTCGCAGAGAATTCCCTGAGGATAAATTTGATTTAATCTACCTAAATTCACCAGGTTCTTCCGTACAAATAGAACTTACGTATAATTATGATGCAGAACCATATGTGATAGGAAATGGTTTTAGTCATTTAGGCGTAACAGTAGATGACTTAGAGAAAATGCATGAAATTTGTAAAGCTTCTTCTTATGAAACAGGTGATTTGAAAGGACTTGCAGGCGGAACACCTTCTTACTTCTTTGTTACTGACCCTGATGGCTATAGAATCGAAGTAAAGCGTAAGCACTAAAACGTTCTAAATACAAAAATGATTGTAAAAAGCCTAACCCTCCAGACTCTACTTACAAAATAGAGAAACGAGGTGTAGGCTTTTATTTTGGTTCTGTAATAAATGTTGAGGTTTTTGTATTTGTGAGTTCTAAGACTTTTACCTGAACGTCAGGAGAAAGACTTACATTTTCCAGATGAAGATTATGCAGCACTTTTCTAAATTCTTTTGATTCAAAATTCGATTAACTACTTTACCAAATGTTCTTTATTAAGCGAATCATCATTCTTGGGATAAACATCAAGACGTTCCAAGCCACTTCAAATAAGATCGAATCCCTAAGCTCAATTAGGATATCTTTAAAAAAGCCGTTTCGTTTTTTTCTATTATTTTTCATCTTCTAAACCTCAATAACTCATTTATTTGAATATTAATCTGTTTTTTGTTGCAATAACTCATTTATTTGAATATTAATCTATTTTTTGTTGCAATAAATATATGTTTTGCGATAAAACTCCTATTTTACTACATATATTTATCCATGCGCAAAGTCCTAATCTTTTTTAACTACTATTCTGTCCCTTTAGTTTAATTATAATAAGAGCTGTCTTAGCAGCTCAATGATCTTCAAGTAAAGCGCCCGTTTGCTTCAATTCAATAAGAACTATTGCTAGAGCTATTATTAATTTTACTTCGTTTAACCGAGAAAATTATAGACATAATAAATATTAAGCATAATAAATAGAAGTCGTATTGGGTTAATAATTCTTGCTGTCTTTTAATAGCAAAAATCACCTTTGCAGTAATGGCTCCTAATGCGCAGAGCGGTATAGAAAAATCTATTATAAAAATCTTTAATTTCTCCAATAGTATTCACTTTTAAGACTGACCCAGTGAATTAGTTCTTGTCTTTATGGCAAGTTTATTCAAAAACAGCCAAATGTGAAGATAAAGAACTGAACCCACAATGCCTAAAACTAGATACTCCATAACTCCTTCGCTCCATCCGTTTCTTACAAAATCTCCTAAGGCATAAATGTTACAAATTATTCCCGAAAATATAAATATAATTAAAGAAATAAAGTAATTTCGTGATTTTAAAAACTCTTGTACAAAGAAATCTACGCATAAAGTGATAAAACCACCAATCAAAAAGACTGGCAATACAAAAAATCCCCATAACACAAGAAAATCAGTTAGCTCAAAGTAATTTAATGAATCAAAATAGCTTAATGAAATCAGTTGTACAAATATAAAACTGCTAACAAAACTAGTGATTGCATAGATAATTAATATCATTCTTCATTCTCCTTTTTAACAAAGAAAGGACCATTTCAATTAAAAATATGGCCCTATTACTGGATAGGGTGCAGATCCCTTATACAAGAATCGCGCCCGTTTGTTGAAAAGTATTAATGAAATTTAAACCAGGCAAACCATTGCCCCTGTTTGTTTTTAGTAACAAAAATTTGTCTATGTGATGCATCATATGCCGGTAAATATTGTGGGAATAGTAATTCTACAAACCAAGAATTATCAGCTATTTCTTCTCCGCAATAATTTTTAGCCATTCCGTAATAATCCTCCAGATGCAATGACTTTGAAAGATGTGATTTTGAAAGATGCGCTATGGTTTCTATTTTCCAACCCTTATAATCATCCTCTTTATAAACCTCAGGAATGATTGTATTCAATGCATTTATGAGACCTTTATCTGAATCTGCACGTCCTAATTTTTGTGAATCCGGACATTTACCATTGTTAATTAAAAAGGGAGGTTTTTCATCTGTTTCAGCAAATGATATTTGAGTGTATATAAAAACCCCCAAAATACACATGTAAATAATTATTCGTAAATGATTCATGTCATCACTCCTTGTATGGTTATTATCCATAAAACAAGGGTTTTTATGCCATCCATTAATTAACGATTTGGCCCATTTTACAGAACAGACGCAGTTTCTTTTGATTGCAATGCTGCAATCGCGCCCGATTGAGGAAGATTTATTAACTATATCTTTTGTTCAATTTGAGACCTTTTCTATAACTCCAAAAAACATAACCACTAAGACACAGCTGAACAATGCCAATAATTAAAAAGGGGCCAGTTACTATATACATTTCACCAACGGCAATGTATTGAAAAGCCAAACCGAACAAGAAAACTGCTCCCATAACAGCAGATGCATACCAAGAACTATTATGTTCTTTTTTAAAACTTAACACTGCCGCTATAATATTACCGAGTCCAAATATGACAACTGCTAAAATTCCAGGCATAACCCAACTATCAAAAGGAAGATTGGACACCCAACTGTCGGGATATGGATCAGCAAAAAACGTTCCCTTACTCGACGTTATCATTTGAACTCCTAGCCAAATTGCACCCATCGCCATAAACAAATCATAAATGCCCAACACGATTGCACCAGTTTTACGCATTACCTTCCCCTCCCCAGATAATAACTTATAAAAGTTTTAGCATAACTGTTCAACAAAATAGCGCGTTAATGGCATAAAATTTGTCCAACAATCGCACCCGATTGATGAAAAATAATTGTTAAGTGTTTCCGTAATACTCCGCAAAATATAAAAAACCATATTTCTTTACAAGAAAGTTTCTTAATTCTCCTTGTGTTGCTTTTTCTATTGGTGGTTTTGTTAGGCTGTATGCTTTAGCATTTAATTTGGCAAATTTCTCTTTATCTACTTCGTTGTGGTATTCATCATCAACAACTTTTGAAATGACCGCTGCCTTTGGATAACCAATGGTAAATACGTGTGTTCTTAATGCAATGTTAGGCGTTGAGTTCAGGATTATAAAAATAAAAACCGCTAGAGCTACAATGATAATAGTGCTTTTTTTCATAAATTCTCCCCTTGTGATTTTTTATACTTTGCTCAATCGCTATTTAACAATCTGGCCCGATTCTGGAACAACACTATGCTGCAATCGCACCCATTTGCTTAGCATTAGTTTATTTATTCGCTTGGCATATAGCCAACTACTTCATTTGTATTCGAATCAACGAGGATTAATGGTGTCCCAGTTACAGCGTTATCTACATCTTCAAATGAAACTTCCAGCAATTCTTTTCCATCATATGTTTGATCTAATAATACGTATTTACTATCAGCATTTACTTTTTCCACTTTGGCACTTTCAAAATCATCTTTCGCTCGGTCTTGCCAGCCTTTTTCATTTAAAAATTCCCACGCTGCAGCTTTAACATCTTCATGGCTATCTATTTCACTTGCGTTTTCTATAACTGGTTTATTTGAACAACCCGCAATAAGTATTATCGAAAAAACTGTTAATACTAAGTAAACGAATTTAACTTTCATTCCAGCTTCACCTCCTTGACAGGTAGACGGCATATTGCTAAGTAAGTTACATGATTTTGGCCCGCTTGCTTAATAAGCCAACCTCTTATAATCCATTTTAGCATAAAATCCCTTTTCTACTTTGATTTTTTCAATTTTCATAAAAATGTATTCTAGGAAACCATCCCACTCATCAATTAGCAAGTAAATTAATAACAGCATATAAATTTATCCGCTGTTATTAATTTGACTATCCATTTTAAGGCGATTTACTATCGATATGCATCTATAACCTCGATACAACAATAAAAATAGGGGACACCGATTCATATACGAATCGTGTCCCCATTTGCCACGCATTTAAAAGCTTCTTTCCATGTACCGAACCCATATCTCCATGTGAACAGCACGTTACCTAAGCCGATGAACTTTTTTCAGCCCGTGGCCAAATGAAGTAGGAGAGTGAGATCACCATATCAAGGTCTACAATGAGCGCCCATAACTTCAACATTTGAGATAGTGCTTCCGTTTTATTGGCATCTTCAATTAGGTAAATCATTGCAAACAAGAATCCGCCACCGATGAAAAATGCTAGTATATGTTGCAACGCACCTTTCACGGAATGGCGTGCATGCGCATATCCTGTTTTCTTTGCAGGTTTTGTCCCTTGCTTCTTGACGTAGTAAAGAAAACGTTCATCCGCCCAGCGAATCAGACTTTTTCCGAATGCGATCGATACCCCGAGATAAATCGCCGCAATGGCATGAACTTGAGTGGCAATAGCGCCGTTATAAAGATCAGTCGCCGTGACCACTAGCAATAGTAAATCGATGACTGGTGTTAACGCTAGAAAAAATAAACCGAGTCGTTTTTTATTACATACATATCGTGTAATGAGACCCGCAAGAATAACGACCCAAAAGCCTATTTCACAACACTGACACCAGGAAGCCCCTCATTTCAATGATGGGG
>NZ_PDYO01000020.1:0-40012 GCF_002743065.1 Sporosarcina sp. P16b
ATTTTTGGTCATACTTAGAACGCGATAAACCTTGTCACTATCGTATTTCCAAGAGGGAGTCGCCCCTCCTACGCGCAAATCCCTTGCAATGTGTGGGTAATAGTTATTGCAGTCGTTGAAGTTAGATTTTTAATTGAATTTGAATTGAACTAGAACTAGAACTAGAACTTGAACTATGTTCACAGGCAACACTAGTTCACACACTATTTCCAGTGAGTCTTCTACGTCCATCCACTATAAAAAGTAGGATTGAAGCGGAAGATGGGGGCGACTCTGGGAGGATCAGCGCGAGTTCAAGACCCCGCAGGAAGCGTAGCGAACGAGGAGGCTTGGGCCGCGCCCTCCAGAAAGCGTCCCCCATCTGGAGCGGAAATCCCATGCGCTACCCATCTTCATTCTCCATTATCATCTTCGCTTTATTCGACGAGACTACCAAATTCTGCAACAATACAAGACATTCGTTGCAAATTCGTCATTTTTTGATAAAGTAAGAGAGATAGAAACTGATATAATCAGTCGAATAAGTTGGAGGCAAAGGAGAAGTACATATGTATTCTACTTACGGTTACTGGCGTTCACTAGTTTATCCTGACCGACTTGCCGTTGATATTGGGCAAGGAACTGTGACTGGATTCAAACGCCGTGTGTTTAGCGTATTCATTTTGGGCATCATCCTGTTCGTCCTCCGCGATATGTGGGGCATGAACACCGGGACGATGACGTATCTCTTGGCGAACGGTTCGCTCGATGAATTCACCATCGGCCGCATCACCGCATTAGTCGGCGCCATACTCTGGGCCATCATCTACATGTCGTTTCATTTCTGGGGCGTCGCATGGATCTTAAGCATGCTGACGAAAATTCCATTTAAGCCATTGCTGAAGTTACAGCTAGTGGTCACGGGATTATTACTAATCGAAAAACTCATCAATTTCCTGATCTTCGCGGTGGCTGGAAAAACAGCAGCGGTTTCGATTCTTTCATTCGGACCCCTCGCGGTAACGTTCTTGGATAATTGGTATATCATTCTTTTCGTCAATCAATTGACGATTTTCTCTGCATTGATCGTGGCGGTTCAGTATCGCTTCATCAGCTTCTCGAAAGTGGAAACGTCACTTGTCGGTGGAGAAGTTATAGAGCATAAAGGTATCCGCAAGCATGCATTGTGGATGTTGATCGCATTGCAAGTGGTCTTTGCATTGATCACTGCGGCAGTCGGCTTTGCTCCCATCGAAAAAATGTTGAACTTGTTAATGATTGGGGGACTATAATAAGATGAAAGCACAAAACATCATCGTGACGGTCCTCGTTACAGCATTCCTAGCTTTAAACACATTTTTGGTGTTTGCTGAAAAAAGTGTCATCCCGAAAGCACAGTACGTCAGTGAGTACGAACGGTTGTCTGCGGATGATTACAAGAAAGAGCTTGATAAAGAAGGATTCATATCACCGAAAGATTTGCATACGATCTACCTAAAAGACGGCCAGACTATTGAATCATGGCTCGTTCAAGAAGGGGAGACAGTGGACTTTGGAACGGAGCTTGCTTCATTGAAAGTGGATCACATCGATTCCGAACGCAATGGATTAGAATCCGAACTAACCGCGTTGCAAAATCAGTCGTCTTCGATTTCACAAACGATTAGTAATCTGGAATATGAACAGTCCTCAGCAGGCGGTTCGAAAAACAACAGTGATTATTATGATACGAACGACGAGAAAAAAGTGCGTGTCAATTTGAATGTGGGCATCGAAGTGAGAGAAGACGGAGCGTTTGCGCAAGCGATTGCGGAAGCGGAACGGGATCTCGCAGAAGTGCAACGGAAAACGGAAATAGTTGAATCACAGCTCGCGGAATTGCCGAATGAATCTGCTTTGACGAGTCCAGTAAGCGGCTATGTCGTAGCGATCAAACGCGATAGCGAGTCCCCGTCGATCGATATTTATAGCACCGACCAAACGATTGTCACTTATATACTCGACAATGAATGGCCACACGTGGAAACGGGCGCGCCGGTAACTATCCAGCATGACTCGATTCACACACCGTTCACACCGAAAGTCGATCCAAATCAACAACCGGAAGAACCCGAATCTACGGAAGACGGAATTGGCAGTGAAAATGGTAAATCAGTCGCGTCTCTATCTGCTGACGGTGTGCCACCAAGTACCGTACCTTACGACGATCCGAAAACGGAAATAGACGGGACGGATGCAGAACCACCAGCAGTGAATTCGAACGCTCCTGAAGAAAACTTCGACGGCACTTCCGGTAACCCGGACGGTTCGCTCGACAAGCCAGAGCCACCGGTATCTTCGCCGGACAAGAGCATCGACAGTTCGAACAATAACCATTCAGGTACGGAAAACAAACCGAACACGGAGACACCGCCAACTACAGGCACTCCGAATACGGATAGCACGACAAATCCCGATGCAACACCTGAAGCTACACCGAATCCAGATGGTACGACAACAAATCCAGACGGAACGATTTCTAATCCACAAGTAAATGATTCACCTGAAGGTAAGCCTGAATTAACGAATAAAGAAAAGAAGCTCGCTGAAATACAAGAACGCATCGCACCGGACTATCCAAATGACATCTCCACAATTAACGGAGTCGTCGTATCGGTATCCAAAGTGCCTGCGAAAGACGACGAATGGCTGAAAGCGTATAAAGCACTTGGCAACACACAAAAAGACAATCCACTAGCCTATTACGAAGTACGCGTTGCACCGTACGATGAGCAAATGGACTTGCCATTCGGCACGAACGTTAACACATTCATTCAAATGAATGAAGCCAACCAAGTGGTCAGCGTCAAAACGAACTGGCTGACGGATAAATACCAAAACAGTGCAAAAGTTTGGACGCTAGACAACAATGGACGAGCAGTCCAAAACACGGTCGAAGCGCCATTCACTTCACTCGATCGAACAGTCCTCACAACGGGCGTCGAACCAGGAGTGATCGCGCTACACAACGATGATTTAGACAGCAGCCTCGAGCACCAAGCCGTCTTCCACCCACTTCCACTTTATTTACCGGAATGGGAACAATGGAAAACAACACCTTGGCAAAACTATGTACGATATTTGATTAAACAATAAAAAACTGCCCGTAATTGGGCAGTTTTTTTCGTTTTTGTAGTGATGTTTTTGGTGGGGCGCTCTATAAAGCTTGTTATCCGCTCTACCTGTGTTGCTAACCGCTCAATGTTCATGCTCAAGCGCTCTATCCGGCCATCTATTCGCTCTATCGCGGCCGACAAGCGCTCTATCAAGCCAATCAACCGCTCATTGGAGTATTACATCATGAAATAGGGCAAGGCGAAGCCGTGCCGCTCACACTTTCTGTTTAAGCGCTCTATTGGCTTGGCTAACCGCTCAATGTCCACGCTCAAGCGCTCTATCCGGCCAACTATCCGCTCTATCGCGGCCGACAAGCGCTTTATCCGACCAGCGATCCGCTCATAACCCGCAACATCCACATGACTAAAGACATATTTTTAAACAAAATCACAGCATATATCACTCTTCAACCCGACAAAATTGAATTCCTCCCAACAAATCCACTCAAAATTCAATTTCACCCCCAAAAAAACGCTTAAAATCGATTTTATCCCAATACTTCCCAATTCATAATACTCTTGTTACAATGAATAGACGCACCAACAATCCATATAGGAGGTGAAACAACATACTCTATAAAACTCGCACGATCCCCAAACTGATCATCGGCCAACAGGCGCTTCTAAAGCGTTTACCAGTTAATCACGACAAATACGAAAAAATCCGCAATGACTTTTACAACGGCAAAGCGGGCTTCGGAGGGGAGAGGGAATTCGACTACCAATTACGTGACTTCATCCCGCCGTATCCGCACGCAATCCTCCACGACGTTTTCCTGAAACATGAACATGCCTATTTCCAAATTGACTCTATTTTAATTACCCCGAGCGCCATTGTCCTGTTCGAAATTAAAAACATCGCAGGCAAACTACACATCAAGCAAAATCCGACCCAATTCATTCGCGAATCAGTCAATGGGGAACGCACCGTGCTGAGAAGTCCAATCGAAGAAATGGAACGCAAAAAACACTACTTCACCAGCTGGCTGCGAGCGCGTAACATCGACATCCCCCTCGTCGACTACATCGTCTTCGCCTACCAAAACGAACTCACCATCGAAAACACATCCTCCCATCGGCTCGTATTTTCGTATGAAATTCCCAACCGCCTAAGAAATTTAGAAATGAAGAGTGAAATTCTGAACGCAAATCAGATCAAGAGATTGGCGAATGAACTCCTAAACACACATCGCCACTATGATCCATTTCCGCTGATCGAAAAATACGCACTTTCCATAAAAGATTTGGCAACCGGTGTCGCGTGCCCGAATTGCGAACAATTAACGATGCTGTGGCGGACTCGAAGTTGGCACTGTCGAGCGTGCGCCCATATCGATCGCCATGCCCATCATGCCACGCTGGCGGAATGGTACTGCATCGGCGGCGCGCAACTCACCAATCAGCAATTCCGTCACTTCACCAATATCCACTCCCGCCACATAGCGAAACGAATGCTAGCCAACCCCTTCACCGAAATGTCCGGCAAAAAGCGCAACGCCATCTACCAACTCTCTCCGAGACTTCTAAACAGAGAAAATCTATATTTGTAAAAGCAATCAAACCAGCGCACAAGCTTTCCGTGCGCTGGTTTCTTAATGAAATTTAATAACGCATCCGCTCAATCGCCACGCCCAACGGCTCTATCACACTCGTTCAGCGCTCAATCTGCCCCAATACCCGCTCAATCAAGCCAGTGCTCCGCTCTATGTAGACCAATATCCGCTCTCACCCACGGCGTGACCGCTCATAAGGGGATACTCGCTAACCAAAACATCCGCGCGCTCAATGTTTCTTGCAATTCGCTCAATCCCCTTGCCCAACCGCTCTATCAACCTCGTCCAGCGCTCTATCTGTCCCAGTAACTGCTCAATCAAGCCAGTGCTCCGCTCTATGTAGGCCAATATCCGCTCTCATCCATGGCGTGACCGCTCATAAGGGGATCCTCGCTAACCAAAACATCCGCGCGCTCAATGTTTCTCGCAATTCGCTCAATCCCCGTGCCCAACCGCTCTATCAATCTCGTCCAGCGCTCTATCAGTCCCAATAACCGCTCAATCAAGCCAGTGCTCCGCTCTATGTAGGCCAATATCCGCTCATACCCACGGCCTAACCGTTCATAAGGGGATCCCGGCCATCCAACAATTCCGCGCGCTCAATGTTTCTCGCAATTCGCTCAATCCCCGTGCCCAACCGCTCTATCAACTTCGTCCAGCGCTCTATCAGTCCCAATAACTGCTCATTCAAGCCGGTACTCCGCTCTATGCAGACCAATATCCGCTCATACCCACTGCCGACCCACCCAATAATCCACCCCCAACCCCCAAAAAACAAAATCATCCAACAAATTTCAACAATACCTCTACCAAAACACATGTCAAATCCCGTATACTCTAACAAAAGGGGGACGTTTATATGAATCTATCTCACGACAAAAAAATATTCTTAAGTACTATTGCGATGACTGTGGCGGTGTCTGCGGTGGGAGTATCTGCATCTTTGCCGGTGGAAGCGGCGAAACCGGTGGCGTTTAAGGATGTACCGGAGAAACATTATGCTTACGATGCGGTCATGTATATGGCGGCCAATGGAATTATCAAAGGCTATGCAGACAATACGTATCGCTTGAATAAACCGGTCACTCGGGCGCAGGCGGCGAAGATGATCGCGGTTTCTATTGGGGCGAAACCGAGCCATGCGTATAAAATGGATTTTAAGGATGTAGCGAAGGATAACGGATCGTATGATCATATTCGCGCGTTGACACAGCGGGGGCTGTTCAAGAATGCGGATACATTCAATCCGAATAAACCACTGACTCGCGGACAGATGGCGAAACTATTAGTTCTTGGCTACCATATTGTCACAGACGACAATGATTTCATTATTTTTGATGATGTCCAGAAGAGCAGTGGGGCATATGCATACATTATTACGATTGCCGAACTCAATATCACCACGACGCGTCCAGGTGGCAAATTTAATCCGAATGAACCTGTCACACGTGGCCAAATGGCGGCATTCCTATACCGCACGATGCAATTCGATGAAAATCGCAAAAATGGATTGATTACGTATGATAATCAAAAGAAAGGCTATGTCGATCGAGATCAAAACTTGATTAAGCCGAACCCCAATAATCAAAAGCCAGCACCTGAAAAGCCCAAACCAGTACCACCGAAACCGGCACCGGCACCACCAAAACCTGTTCCGCCAAAACCAGCACCGGTACCACTAGCACCAAAACCGGAGCCACCGAAGCCGACACCTGTACCGCCAAAGCCTGAACCCGAAAAGCCTTCATTAGCTGCGCAGGCTATTATCAACATCAACATTAAACGACAAAATGCCAAAATTGGCAATCTACGAGCGGATCCTGCCCTTAACCGCATTGCGAGCGCGAGAGCGGAAGACTTGGCGAAGCTTGGAGAATTATCGCATATCACGCCGACATATGGCACGGCTGTAGAGATGCTTGAGAAATTTGATTATAAATGGACGGCATATGGTGAAAACATTGGGGCTGGTTTTCATGATGCGCTTGAAATTACAAACGCCTGGTTAGCGTCTCCTGCGCATAAGGAAAATCTATTAAGCCCAATATTTACGCATATGGGAGCAGGCACGGCACCCGATTCAAATGGTAAAATCTATTGGGTTACACTATATTCGAAAAAATAACTATAGGTAGCCGCTTAATCGCTGGTGTATAGGGTATAGTTGAAAGATACATACTTTTACCAACCCCACCGAATAAAGGAGGAAGCGCAATGAAACAAACCCTTATTGCAGTAGTAGCTGTTTTCGCCTGGCTCTGCTTAACACCCGCCACCGAAGCCGCGACTCTTGACGAAGTGAAAGAAATTGTCGATTTGTACTATTATGGCGAGAAGCCTACGAATCTTCATAACGCGAGAAACGTTACAGAAGTCGTACGCCAGCTAGATGAATACTCGGTGTACATGACGCCCGCTGAATATAATGACTATCTCAATCAATACGCAAGCGCTGAAGCACCGGCACAAGTCGCTACTCTTGCGGCGCCGCACAATCCGGACAATGTGAGTTCGAATATGATGTACGGAAACGTCGGATATTTGAAAATCAAGGCATTCTCTGCGCATTTACAAGAAGACGTCAATGCTCATTGGTCACGTTTGAAAGCGGCGGGAGCGAAGAGATTGATTCTTGATTTACGTTTTAACGGTGGTGGCTACGTAGACAGCGCCGAACAATTACTAGGCTTTTTCCCGAGAGTAAAAGAAGCGTATAAACTGCAAACGCGCATGGGGACGCAGGCAGGGAAAGTCGTCCCAGCGAAAAATCAATTCCCGGTAGACACGTACGTACTCGTCAACCGCTATTCAGCTTCCGCTTCTGAAATTGTGGCAGTCAGCCTAAAAGATCAAAGCGCGGCGAACATAGTAGGGGAGACGACAAAAGGAAAAGGTAGTGTCCAGTCGTTATTTGAATTAGAAAACGGCGGCGCACTGAAACTAACGACAGGTCACTATACAGGACCTAAAGGAACGCCCGTACAACACAAAGGCGTCGAGCCGAATATTAAAATGAAACCAGGCACGGAGCACGCAGGTATGCACAAACGCCTTGTCACTTCTGACTTGGTCGCGCGGGGCTATCAGTTCATCAAAGGACCAACCGGCGTAGCGCAGTCAAAAGTATTCAACGTCGAGTTCACGCAGAAAATGAACTTTGGTCCAGCGAAAGATTTCAACAAGATGGAACTTGTGAAGTTTGGAAGCGTCTCTATACAAACGGCTAAAAAGGCTAGTAATGATAAAACGATGACGATTCAGCCGGCGAAACCTATGGCGCTTGGAGCAGAGTATATGCTCATTGTTCATCCGGGGATAGCGGGGGCTAATGGGTTGAGTGTGGTGAAAGGGACGTATACGCCTTTTACTGTGCAAGCACGAGCGGAGGCTCTAGCTAAATAAATTGGTGATGAGGAAGAGAAGTTGGTATACTGTATAGATGGAATAGAATTAAACCTTAGGTACTCTTAGTAGATGGGGTGAGGGGGAAGGCAACGTTGATCGACGCTGCAGGCGGACGCTTTCTCATGGGCCCGTGGTGAGCCAACTGTTCACTGCGTTCTCTTAGTTGTCACTCGCTGGCTTCTGTTTACAATCCATTACGTATTCTTCAGGTGCTTGATGAGGAATAGATAAAACCTGTTGTACTTCTAGTAGATGGAGTGAGGGGGAAGGCAACGTGGATCGACGCTGCAGGCGGATGCTTTCCCATGGGCTCGCGGTGAGCCAACCAGTTCGCTTTGCTCTCTTTGGTTGTCTCACCTGATCGAGCTGATCCATCGGGAGTCACCGCCTTCCGCTTACGATCCACTGTGTAGTCTTCTGGATTTTATTTGGAAGTGCCTGAACCCTAGAGTACTCTATCATTTTTAAGATGTATCTATTAAAGTCCAGGGATGAAGAAATTCATCCCTTCTCTTTGAACTTAAATGTGGGGGGGATCTATGGTTCTACGGTCTTGAACGGAAGATCTCAACACAATGATAAAAGTGGTTGCTTTGTGCCACCACATTCTAGGTAGGATCGGAACGAAAGGCGGCGACTCCCGCGGGATAAGCATGAGCCTTGAGACCCCGCAGGTAGCGTAGCGGACGAGGAGGCTCAAGCCATGCCCGCAGGATAGCGTCCGCCTGTAGTGCAGATCCAATACCCAACCCAATGTCTTGCCAGACTTTTACGAACCACAACCTATAACAAGAAAGCGAAGGTATCATACACTATGGAAAAGAAATTATGCGTAGTAGGCCTAGGTTATATCGGTCTTCCAACTGCCGTTATGTTTGCAAACAGCGGCTTGCAAGTACACGGTGTCGACCGTAACGAACACGTCGTTCAACTCATTAATAATAAACAACTACATATAGAAGAAAACGGTTTGCAAGAACGTTTGGAGAAAGCGGTAGACGAAGGACACTTCCAAGCATCTACTACACCAGTAGAAGCGGATGTCTACATCATCGCAGTCCCGTCACCCATCAATCCGGACAACACAGCGAACTTAGAATTCATCCGTGCGGCGACTGCATCGATCGTGCCGTTCGTCAAAAAAGGCGCACTTGTGATCTTGGAATCAACAGTCCCACCAAAGACGGTTGAAAACGTCATGTTGCCTGAATTACGTAAAACAGATCTCATTATCGGAGAAGAACTATTCGTCTCTCATTCACCTGAACGTGTAATTCCAGGTAAAATTTTCGAAGAACTAGTACACAACGACCGCATCGTTGGCGGTGTCAATGCGAAATCAGCAGAGATGACAAAAGAGCTTTACGAAGTGTTCGTTAAAGGAACGATCCACTTAACGGACGCTACAACAGCAGAACTCGTTAAAGTCATGGAAAACACGTACCGCGATGTCAACATTGCATTTGCCAATGAACTGGCAAAGATTGCAGAAGGAATCGACGTGGACATTTGGGAAGCAATCAAGTTTGCAAACTTCCATCCACGTGTCAATATCCATACACCAGGTCCAGGCGTCGGTGGTCACTGTATCGCAGTCGATCCATGGTTCTTAGTGGAATTGGCACCTGAAAAAGCAGACATTATCAAAAAAGCACGTCTAACTAACGATGGCATGCCGATGTATACAGCGAAACGCGCACAGCGTCTGCTTCAAGAGTATAATATCGAAAACGGTAAAGTGGCGGTTCTTGGTCTTGCATTCAAAGGGAACGTCGACGACATGCGTGAAAGTCCGTCAACGAAAGTGATTGATTCACTACAAGATTTGGGTCTAGAAGTCGTATCATTCGATCCGCATATCAAAGAATTACAGCATTCGACGCAAGTTGCCACACTTGAAGAAGCAATCGGCACAGCGGATCTTCTTCTATTAACTACTGACCATGACCAATTCAAACAACTGAATCCTGCAGACTTGCAGACAAAACAGCCAAGACCAATCATCTTGGATACGAAAAACGCTCTCCCAGCAGATGCGTGGGAACAAGCGGAATATCGCTTCTTCAAATTAGGAGATGGCAAAAAAGAGGGGCAGCTGTATAAATGAAAGAAGAAATACTAGGCGTCTCTGTCAACACCGAAAACTATGATGAACTCATTCCAAAAGTCTTTGAGAATATCGAAGAAGGAAAGAAATCACTCATCGTCGCGATCAATCCGGAAAAGCTCATGAAAGCAAAAGAAGATCCAGAACTGAAGGCATTGCTGAACCGAGCAGAATTCCAAATCCCGGATGGCATCGGTGTCATACTTGCATCCAAGCTGAAAAAAGGTCAGATCCGTTCCCGTGTTACAGGAATCGACATGATGGACCGCGTCGTACAGGAAGCCGCCGCACGTGGAAAACGCATTTTCCTCTATGGCGCGAAACCTGGCGTGGCGCAAGAAGCGGCAGCGAGATTGCAAGTCATGCATCCGAACATTCAAATCGCTGGCGTCCAGCACGGCTATGAACAAGATGTAAAAGTCGTGCTCGACACGATTAATCAAGCAAAACCAGATATATTATTTGTGGCGATGGGTTCACCGAAGCAAGAACAGTGGATTGAACAACACCGCGACCAGCTACATCCGATGTTGTTCCAAGGAGTTGGCGGATCATTCGACGTACTGGCGGGCAATATCAAACGCGCACCGGCAGTATTCCAAAAGGCAGGGGCGGAATGGTTGTATCGATTAATGCTTGAACCGAGCCGGATTAAACGACAAATGAACTTGCCGAAGTTTTTGGTAGAGGTGTATCGGAAGAAGTAAGGTAAATCTGGAACGGGGCTAGGGGTTGGGGATTTGCGCTTCGGAGGCGACGCTTTCTGAAGGGCCCGCGGTGAGCCAACTAGTCACTGCGTTCCTTTAGTTGTCTCACCTGATCGGGCTGATCCTCTGGGAGTCGCCCCTAGTGCAAAGATGTGCTCCCAACGCTTTGCTTATGCTCGCAAAATCCGTCCTTCGCAACGGCTCTCGCTCCAATCCCTTACGGGGTGAGCGGGTGATACCTATCGATATTCATTGAATTTAGGATTAGTATTGTACTAGAATTTGAACTTGAACTTGAACTTAACTAAGCATAAAGATAATAATAAATAACACACTATCTCCAGTAAGTAATACAAGTACTTCCACTTTTAACGTAGGTTAGAAGCACCAGTTAGTGCGTTTCCCCAGCTGGAGCTTCCATCCTAAACCTCAAACCTATCTCTCTACTATTCCAAAGTAAATCTATTAATAACTTTAACCTACTAACATAAGTTAATAAGGAAATTTTCTACTAGTAAGTTACTATCTTGTAATCTAGTGAATTAGGTGGTAGAATACGAAGTTGTAAGGGTAATTTTCTCTTTAGCATATAGCACAGTACGTGCAAAGCGTTACGGTTGGTTGACCGCAAACAAAAAGGCTTGAACAGTTCCCATCTGTTCAAGCCTTTTTGTTTGGCAAAAATCCCTTGCATGCCCAAGATACTCTCTTTTTAAAACGCTTTGGAAAATACTTGTATTTTATTAATCTTTCGATACAATAGTAGATGGGACATAAATATTTTGTCGCACTGTGCTATTAGACTAGTATATTACCAATATTCAATTGACTTTTAGCACTTTCTTATCTATACTTTAAAGTGTAATGCCTACTACTTTCATACATAGGTAGTTACTGGCAAAAACAAGAGATATTCGAGGAGGAAATTATTTAATGGCTAACCAACCAACGAAATACCGTAAGTTTGTAGTAGGGGCTGCTTCAGCTGCACTAGTAGCATCAGCAGTAGCACCAGTAGCAATGGCTGCAACTTTCACGGATGTAAAAGACAACAACTCACACAAAGAGGCAATCGACGCTCTTTCTAATGCAGGTGTAATTTCAGGATATGAAGACGGAACATTCAAACCTAACAAAACACTTACTCGTTCTGACGTAGTAAAATTGATGGGTAAATGGTTGGTATCTGAAGGATATAAAGTACCTACAGACTACAAAACTAAACCACGTTTCTCAGACTTGAAGACTACATCTAACGATGAGCTTCTAAAAATGTCTGCACTAGTTTATGACAACGGAGTATTCGTTGGTAAACCAGACGGTTCACTAGATCCAGCAGGCGACATCACTCGTGAAAACATGGCAATCGTTCTTGTTCGTGCATTCGACCGCGTACACGACGTTGACCTAACTTCTTACGTGAAAGACCAAGATTTCAAGAAAGACGTTACAGATCTAGGTAAAGCGAAAGCTGAAGCTCGTCCGGCTATCGACGTTCTAGACTTCTTCGACATCACAAACCCAGCTGCACCAGAATTCAACCCTAAATCAACAACAACTCGTGGACAATTCGCTTCATTCCTTTACAAGACTACTCTAGTAGACTTTGATGGAATTGGCGGCGGAGTTGTAGCTCCTGGAGTTGCTACTGTTAAAGGCATCAACGCTACTACAGTAGAAGTAACAATGAAGGATAAAGTTGAAAACATCAACTCACTAAACTTCACAATCGATGGTTTGACTGTAGCTAACGCTGCTGTAAAACAAACTGACGACAAAACTGTTGTATTGACAACTGCTACTCAAAAGGGTGGAGAAAAGTACACAGTTAAGTTGAACGACAAAGCAATCGGATCATTCACTGGTATCGAAGCTGTTGTTCCAACTACAATCAAAATCACTAACCAATCAGTACAAGGTAAAACTGGACAACAGGTTATCCTTTCTGCTGACACTGGCGTGAAAAAAGCTGGTATCCCTGTAACTTTCAACGTGAAAGCTAACACTATCGGCACAACTAACAAAGACCAAGTCTTCGAAGCATTGACTAACGAAGATGGAATCGCAACATTCTCTTACACTCAATACTCTGCAGGACAAGATCAAGTAACAGCTTACCCAACAGGTGCGCCAACAGTACGCAGCATCGGTTATGTATTCTGGGGCGTTGACACAATCCTTGCAGTTGAAGATGTAACTGCTGGAAATACAATCAGCAATGGTGCTAACAAAACTTACAAAGTAGTTTCTAAAGATGCTACAACTGGTAAGCCAGTAGCTAACCAAACGTTGAACGTTTCTTTCAAAGAGAACATTGAAGTAACACCTGATCAATTGAAAGACGCTACAATTAACGGCGTTGAAGTTGCTCAATTGTCAAATGGAACAGTTACAAGAGCTGCACAAATCACTACTGACTCAAAAGGTGAAGCTACTTTCACAGTTTCTGGTAAAAACACATCCGTAACTCCAGTAGTATTTGTTGCAAACAACACTGCAACTGCTAATGACTACAAATATGATGCATCTGATCTTCAAGCAACAGCTTCAAAAGTAACATTCTCAGCTAACCAAGCAGAATATACTCTTGAAATGGTTCGTGAAAACGGTGAAGTTGCAGCAACTGGTGGAACTAACGGCCGTAAATACACATTGACTGTTAAAAACAAAGACGGCAACATTGCAGTGAATGAAATCGTTAACGTTGCATTCAATGAAGACTTAGACCGTGTGATCTCTACTAACACTGAAGCTAAATTCATCGAAGTAAATAACGACGACACTCAACAGTACTTCACTGGAAACAAAGCTAAGCAAATTTCTGTGAAAACAGACAGCAAAGGTCAAGCAACATTCGTTATCGGTTCTGATAAAGTGAATGACTATGCAACACCTATCGCTTGGATCGATGTAAACACTCCAAACGCTGTAGAAGGTAACTTTGATCAAGGCGAGCCATATGCAACTGGTCAAATTTCTTACTTCCAAGCTGCTTACCTAGACGGAGCTGCATTAAAAGTTTACAACGCTGCTGGTAAAGAAACAAAAGAATTCAAAGGTAGCGAAACTGCAACGTTTAAAGCAGAACTAGTTAACCAATCAAACAAAAAGGTTGCTAACACTTCAATCAAAAAAGCATCTTACACTGTATTCAATACAGGCGCTAACGATGTAACTGTTGAAGGCCAAATCGTTTCTCCTAACCGTAGCTATACAGTTACTAAAGAAACAGGCAATACAGAACTTAAAGTAACTCCAACTATGGACAAAAACACTTCAGTACGCGTAGTTGCTACTGGCGTTGCTGTTGATACAGATGGCAAGGACTATGCATTCACTGCGAAAGAAGCTACTGCTTCATTCACAGCTACAAGTGCAGTTTCTGATCTATACACTGGAGAAGTAGTATCTTTCAACTCCGACAAGAAAGAACTTACTTTCAGCGGTAAAGATGCAATTAAATATGCTGGCGAAAAAGATGTAACTTACGAATACAAAGGTCTTGGTAACACGCCAATCGCAACTGCTGATGACTTCATTAAAGAGTTGAAAAAAGGTAAAGTTACTATCACTCGTGAAGTAAAAGGAAGCACAACTTCTTTCTATATCATCGAGCAAGATACTACTAAAGCAGGCCCTACTGATACAGCTACAACAAACGCTGCTGATAAAGCTGCTGCTGATGCTGTAACAGCAAAAGTTGTTGCACTTCCAGCTGTTGCTGACCTAAAACTTGCTGACAAAGCTAACGTAGAAGCTGCACGTGCTGCATACGCTGCGTTGACTACAGCTCAAAAAGGTCTAGTAACTCCTGCTACAGTAAACGCTCTAGAAGCTGCTGAAGCTAAAATTGCTGAACTAGAAGCTGCACAACCACAAGGATTCAAGTTCACTAAGACTGAACTAACTGGTAACTCAATTGCTACTGGTCTTGGTCTAGGAACATTCAACATTGAAGGAACAGTTGCAACTGAAGATATTGGTAAAGTATCTACAGTAGTACTTAACTTCACTGATGGTAAAGACAATCCTGCTACACCAAACGTTGACGAATCAAAAATTTCTGAAACTGTTACTGTAGATGCAAACGGTAAGTTCGCTTATAACGATCTTCTTGAAGTTGGCGTATACAAAAACGTTTCTGCTACGTACACTGTTGCTGGAGTAGAGCGCACAATTGCTTCTACAAAAATCACACGTGTAAATAACTAATCAATTAGAAAAAAGTATAGTATGAACTACAAACCTATTGTCTGACAATAGGTTTGTAGTTTAAAAATTTAGTAATACAAAATTTGGAGGTATATTAATGAAAAAAGCAACTAAAGTTTCTCTAGTCGCAGCATTGGCAGTATCTGCTCTAACACCAGCAATGGCGATCGGTGCAGAAACAAACCATGCAGCACCTGGATTTTACAACGTAGACAACGGCAACGTAGTAACAGCGGATGCATTTGTCTTACTATCGAACACTGAAAAAGTAAATTTACTAAAAAACTCTAATGTTTATTACGCAGATGGAGAAGGTAAAGTTGTTCAAGCAACAAAAATTATCGATTCTAAAACTGATGCTGCACTAGTTGCTGCACTATTCCCTGAAACTGAGCTTGAAGCTGATAAGAACGTAACTTTGACGCCTGAAGGTACAGTTGTTCCTGGACAGTCTGCGGAACTGAAGGTTCAATCGGTAAGTGCGATTAACGCTAAAGAAATTAAAGTAACATTTAATCAAAAAGTTACTAAAGCAACTGCGGAATTTGCAGCAGCTAACAATGGTACTATTCAAGTGAAAAAAGCTGGAGATGCTGCAGCACTTACAGTGGCTTCGAAATTAGCCGCTGATGGTATGTCTGCAACTTTAACACTTGATGGTGCAACAGTTCTAGCTAATGACACTGGATATGACGTAACTGTTGGTACTGGCGTGCTAAATGAAAAAGGAGAAGGCTTGAAGCAAGCTTCTACGACTACTTTCCAATTTAGTGATAAAGTAAAACCGACAGTTTCTTCATTAGCATCAGTAAATGGTGATGTGGTTGTTACTTTCTCTGAGAAACTCAAAGCTACTGCGACAACTGTAGTAATTAACGGTCAATCACATTCTATTACTCCGACTGCAAGCACTAACACCGTTACAGTACCTAAAGCACAATTTACTGGTGCTAAAGCATTAGAGGCTGGCAAAACATACACAGTTGTGGTAGCGGGTGCAGAAGATTTGGCTGGAAATGCAATGAACCTATATTCAGGTTCAGTACAGTACTCTGTAATTACTGATACAGTTGCACCTACAGTATCTTCAGTAACTGCTGTAGATGAAAAAACGTTCAATGTTACATTCTCTGAAAAATTAGCTTATACTGCTGGAGCACCAACAGCAGCTGAATTAGGATTAACAGTTAATAAAGCTGACGGTTCTTCAGTTGTAGGTCCAGTAGTGACTACTGAAGATGGAATCACTTTCAAAGTAGTATTACCATCTGTATACACTGGTAGTGCAACTACTGAAAAGCTTACTGTTAATTTGAATGGCTTCAAAGATGTTGCATTGAACCAAGGACAGGCTAAATCAACTCAAATAACTTTGACTAAAGATACAGCTGCTCCTAAGTTGGTTAAATCTGAGTTTAATGCAAATACTGGTAAGATTACATTAACATTTGATGAAACTCTTGCAGCAGCTGCTGCAGGTGCAACGGGCACCTTCGAACCAGCACTTTCGATTGTAAATGATGCAACTGGAAAAACTGTTGCAGTTCCACCCGGATCAGTTGAAGCTGTTTCAGCCGGAGCAAAAACAGTAGTTATTGATAATGCAACGCTTGCTCTTCCAAAGGGAAATTACACTTTACGTGTGGCTGCTGGTGCAGTGACAGACCAAGCATTCGTATCTAATACATCTGAGGCATTCTCAACTAAAGTTGCAATCACTGGTTCAGCTATTGTGAAGCCAACATTAACTTCAGCATCTGCAAACGCAACAAACTTAATAACTGTAACATATGGTACTACAACAGTTAAAGGTGGTAATGTTGCTGGTTCAGCAACTGATGCATCTAACTACAAATTAAATGGAGCTGCCTTGCCAACTGGATCGACTTTAACAATCGATGCAGCTAACCAAATAGTTTCTATTCAATTGCCTGAAGGTTCAATTGATACTACAGCTACACAAATTCTTACTATTTCTGGTGTGCAAGCAGAAGGCTCTTCAGCAACTATTGACACTGTAAATACTACTGTATCTTTAACTGATACTAAAAAACCTGAAATTCAATCTGCAGTCATTAATACTACTGGTAACTTAGTACTTACTTTTAGTGAAAGTATTAATGGTACAAGTACAGGTACTGGTACACAGCCTGTTGTTGCTGACTTTATCATTGCTGTAGATGGTGCAACTGTTGCTACTGGACTTACAAAAGCAAACGGTACAAAAGATAATCAATTGGTTATTAAATCAGCAGATGTTAGTCTTGCTACTGGTACTGTAACTGTAAAAGCTGCAGGAACTACGACTGGTGCAGATGCTGCTGGTAATACAATATCTACTAAGAATACTGTAACAGCTACTCGCTAATTGGGGTTCAGGTGCCTGTGCACCGCACAACTCATACACTATTCTTATAATTGTATGATATACAAAGAAAAGAGTCTTCTGATCGAGAAATCGGTCAGCAGGCTCTTTTCCTTTTCTCTGTATCTACTCCTGTCGCCTTCAAAAAGTCCATCCGGACAGAAATCGAAATGATTGCTCCGGGTGGCTTTTTCTATTTAGCTTGATTTAATGAATATATCCATACAATTCAAGCAAAAGAGAGGTCGAAAAAATAGTTGAAGTAAAATTTTGACATGCCAAAGAAGCCTTACCACAAGGCTTTTAAAAAATATTCAATTGGTTCGTTTAAGCCGCCTTCTTATAAGTGTGGTAGAGACCCTTTAATATCGGGGTAGCTTCCAATACGGTATCTTCCACAGAAGTAAGAAGGTAAATTGGTGAAGGCATGGGTGTCTTGCCGTCTATCCCTTGATGTGTCCGGTCCGTATTATAATAGTTTTTGATGTATTCTGTAAGCAGACTGCGTAGATGTCGCTCATTCAGCGGGATTACTTGGTCTATCAACTCCCTTTTAATCGTGCCAATTACTCTTTCGGCATATGCGTTTTGCCAGGGTGATCGGTAGACTGTTTTCTTTGCCGTAATGTCTGATGACTATAAGAAGGCTTGAAACGCTTTGGAACAGAAAATGGGATCATTGTCGTGAATCAGGTATTTAGGGACCTTACCATAAGGCGTTGCATTCCGGAATTGCTGAATGATCCATTCTGCTGTTTCATGCTTCGTGACACCGAAATGAATAATTTTACGCGTTTTATGATGCAGGATCACCAGGACATGAAGCGCGAAACAAGATCCTGCGAAGAAAATATCTGCATAGTCTTTTTAATACCGAGAAAGCTTCTTCATGGTAATTATGTAGTAAATAGGGAGCGATTCTCCATACAATTATACTATTTTATATTCAAACATTTATTTTGCAATAAACAAGAAAGAATGTAGGGACGAAACATATTCCGAAAACAAGGGGGGATACGCAAGAAAGTTCTCTTTAGACTCATGACATGAGCGGCATGCGAAGCGTGGATTACTAGTATCACTGCTTAAACGACTTCGTATACAAAAAGCACATTATCATTCGCCAAAGTTAAAATAAACAAACGACATATATCTTTTTGTTAAAATTTTCCAATATAATACGACTCAATATTGAAAAAGACCGCCATCACTGGCAGTCTTTTTCATATAAAATACTAAATAGAAATTTTAATTAAAAAAATCCACTCAATCAAACTCAGAAATAGGTCGATTTCTAACTAATTCGTAGATTTCGAAATTATTTCCCCGCTACTTCACCTAACTGTATCTCAAGTGTACCCTTAGCTGTTCTATTATCCGCTGTATCTTTCATTGTGAATTCAAACAGCTCCACTTTGCCAACAATAGCGCGATCTGATTTCGGCATGTAGTTATAAGTACCATTTTTGTTGATTTGTAATTGGCCGTATTTTCCTTGAATTTCTGTACCGTTAATACCAATACTTTGACTTGTTCCTGCACTTTTCTCTCGGATATCAGTAACAATTAGATTATCATCTTGTCCTAGATTTTGTCCGAGAAGTACATTTCCAGAGACGCGTGAATCTTCTGTAGCCACTTGATTAAAATCTTTTTCAACTAAATTAATTAATTTGAAAGGGATTACTTGTACTACAGAGAGACCTTCTTTAACAGAAAGGATAATTTCGTATGATCCTTCCTCTAAAGTATTCATATCAATTTTGGTAGAGACTGTAATTCCTAAAGCTCCACCACTAGAGCCTTTATATGTGTCGACATTGATGTAATCGCCTTCCTCATTTTGCTTCAAAACAAAAACTTGGAACGCGTGTCCGCCAAGTACTGTGTGTATAGCAACAGAAGAGGTGGCATCTAATGTCGTGCCTTTTTTTACATCTATATGAAACCGATTATTTTCACTAATTTGGCTGATTTGGGATGCGGAGAGTAAGCCAAGTTCTAGCACTCCAATATCAAGTCCTAAAACACCACCTGAATTTTTTTGCTGATCATCTAGTTTGGTGACTACTGGGTCAAGGAATAGTGGAGCGTTCTTCTTTGTCTCCTCTGTTGGAGTGAACGTCAGCTCTTCTGCCTTCACCAGTTGATCTATAACAATTCGCAAATCGTTCGTTTCACGTGTAATGACTTGTTGTGCTTCTGTTGTTAGATCTTTCCCATCGTATTGTTGGCGAACAATATTAGCTTTTTGAATTGCGAGTTCAAGAGACTTTAAAGATTCTGGAGTGTACAGGTGTGCAGCGTTAGAAATTATGTTCCGCGCTTCTTTAATTAAATCATCCAAATCGGATAAATCAATGGTTGGGCTAGATAGTCCGTTTAGTATGTTCTGTAATTCATCCTTAATAGCTCCGTCTTTCAAGTTGCTGACAAGCTGCTTGGCTTTTTCAATATCTTCTTTTTTCAGTGTTTGCTGTGCAAGTTTGACAGCATCCTGAGCAGCTTTTACTGAAGGATCAACTGTATTTGCTCCCTTGATCGCATCTTCTAATTTTTTCAGTGCTTTATTTAAATCATCAATGCTCGCATTCACATCTTTTAATAGTGCTTCTGCTTCTTTAATAGCCGCTTCTACAGCTTTTTTCTGTTCATCTGTAAGTTGTTCAAGTTGTTCTTTTGCTTTGTCAATTGCTTCTTGCAAAGAGTTTAAAACATCCTCCTTGGAAAGGAAAATAACTCTGCCATCTGCAGTTAACCTCACGTTAAATTCATTTTCAACTGTCATCTGCTCTACGATCTTACTGATCATAATTTCATCAGTTTCAGCTTCCAAAAGATGTACTGCTTGGATTGCTCCACCTTGACCGTCAGCGAAGTAAAAGAATTGATTGGTTAAGATTTGAACTTTTTCAGAAGTTGACAAGTAGACAAAGGAGTCCGACGACAAGACTTTCCCAGTTTTCACATTATAAAATCCTACTTGCGCATCCTCGTATTTCATCGTGTCTTCCACAGCTGCGCTAACTGCGGGAGTAATGGCAGATAGAGCAAATATTGACGCAGTAGTAAATAAAGCTTTTTTCTTCATGTGACATGCCTCCTGTTATTTTAATAATCAAATTATCCGTCTTATTGTCATAATAAACTATTAATCTACGTATATCTACCTTATTTGGTATAGTATATAATAAGAGAAATATTACCTATAAAAATATATTGAGTTAATAGCCTTTTAGACTTGTATTTGAGTGAACACTCACAAATATCCACAACATTGGAAAAACTACATCAAGAACTAGAGATGTAAGGAAGTAAACGAAGATTATTTTTAAAGTATTCAAAATAACTGCAAGTGAAACTGGTAAACTATTGTAACTGTTCGTGTATTACAGGTATAATAGACTGTATATGTATACATAGGAGGAACATCCATTGAAGAAAATAGTTTTATTAATTGCCTTGACTTTTGTTATTGCACAACCATTGGCAACTACAACGCATGCTGCTACAACGCCAGCACCTGATGGCTTTTACTTGCTGGAGGAAGGAAAGCCCTACGTTCCCGTAAATAATTTCCTATATAGTAATTTACAACAAAAAGTTGCTTTGTTGACTGGGAATTATTATTTAATTTTAGAAGGATCCGCAATAAAGGCCTCGGATATTTTATTGCCTACGGATAAAGAAGTCACAAGCAAGATGACGACTCAATCAAAACTAGAAGAACAATTTAATGTTGTGATTGATGCTAAAGGAAAAGTTCAAGGGTCATCGACATTTTCAGTATTATCAATTGATTAAGGGTTACTTTAACCATCTTGAGATAAATACGTATCAAAATAGTTGATCATCCATGCGATGGTTAACTATTTTTAAAATCAATGGTTCGATGTTCTTGATAAATGGTGAAATTATAGTACTTATTATGTATAATGTAATTAATAGATTGTTAGATAGATAGATTGAAGATAAATATGTCTTATTTCTATGCTAACTATTTAATTAGAATATGGGAGGTTACAAGATGAAGAAAAGCATGAAAATTTCTATGATGACAGCACTCTCTATATCTGCCTTAACACCCGTTGCAAGTATGGCAGCAACCCAAGATCAATTGCCAGTAGGATTTTATAATATTGAAACCGGTGAAGTGTTATCAGCTGACAGTATCCTTTTTGCAAGTAATGAAGAAAAATTAGCTATTATAACAAATCCTAACTTTTACTTTATAGATGAGGAGGGTAATGCAATAAAAGCTACAGCTCTCTTAACATCTAAAACAGATTCAGAACTAAACGATGCAATACAAACAGTGGAAGAAGTAGAAAAAGAACATGATGTTGTATTCACTCCTGATGGTGTAGAAGTGAAACCGGAAGAGCCCACTCCTCCAGGTGGGGGTGGTGGAACGCCACTTGCTATTAAAGAAGCTACAATCAAAGTAGGAGCCGATCTAATTAACTTCACTTCTGTTCAAGGAGCGAGTGCTACACTAGATCTATCTAAATTGAACCCAGACGCTACAGCAACTGTTGCTACTGTTACAGCATCTACTGATTCTACGCTAACTTTGAAATATGCAGGAGCTAGTAAAAAAGTAGAATTAGTGAAGGGTGTAAATACACTTTCAGCTAATGATTTAATTCCGGGCTTGAATCCGAATACACCATTAACAATTTCATTCTTACAAAAAATTGCTAACGGATCCGAATCATTGGCGATTGAAACGACATTAGTAGATACTTCTTCTACTGTAAAAGTAACTGGCACATTAACAATTTTGATACCTGCTGAGTAAATAGGTTAATCTGACGAACATTTAGAATGTGTTTAATGCAAAGTATTGGCATTCTTTAATGTTTTGATAAGAAAAATTTAATCACAGTATACAAAAGAAACTGCGAGTCAATTCCAGAGGGTTTGGAGCTAACTCGCAGTTTTCTTGTTATACCAGAAAGTTGTCGCATAACTCTTTTGGTAGTACTTTTTCTAACATTCGCAACTAGAAAGGTAGAAGATGAAGATGAAGTTAATAAGTAAGTTATTTGTTTCAATTATTTCAATAATCATGCTAACTACGGCACTGCCTATAATCAGTTCCGCTGCTATACAGTGGACGCCGAAAGAAAACCCTGTACCGTCAAATAAGGAGTGGAAAGTTACTTTTAGCCTTCCTGTAGATGAACAAACAGTAACCAGTAATTCTGTATATGTAGTAGATGAGAGAGGTAATAAACAAGCGGCAACACCTAGTCTCGCTCTTGGCAATTCAAAAGAATTACTACTATCCGCACCACTAAACGGTTATAAAGAAGGTCAAACTTACACTCTTCATGTTACGGATCATATTAAATCGAAAAATGATAAAAGTTTAACTGATGGTGTAGAGATGGATTTCACTATAGAAAGTATAGATATACAAGATATGATCCTTGGTACGTGGAAAGGTGATTACATAGGTATAAATTTCTTGGCGATATTTAATAAGGATTACACAAGCCGAGTAATTTTAGATGGAGAGGTTGAAGAAGGAGTCTATTCTATTTTGGGCGATCAGATGACCATGCGGTTGTTGGAAAACCAACGAACAGGCCGAATAAATATAATTTCAACTAACGAGTTTACTATTACTAGTGCATCAAAAAAAGTTATACGATTCACAAGATAGTGAATTATGCTAAACTAGTTCTGAAACAAACTAATTATAATGGAGGTAGATTACATGAAAAAGAGTTCAAAAGCATCACACAAATTGTTCAAAGCTACGCTCGCGACAACAGTCGCTACTGGAGCTTTCGTTGCGGCTGTACCTATGGTAACAAACGCAGCAGTGAGTTTTAAAGACGTAAAGCCTGGCGTGCACTATTACGAGCCGGTATTGGAATTGGCAGGTCGTGGTGTAGTCAAAGGGTATGATGATGGTACATATCGTCCGAATGCTTCGGTTACACGTGCACAATCAGCGAAGATCTTGGCACATGTATTAGACCTGGATACAACAAACGTCAAAGATCCAGGCTTTAGCGACGTGAAAAAGGGAACACCATATTACGGTCCGATTGCAGCATTGGCACAAGCGGGTTATATCAAAGGGTACGAAGAGAATGGTGTTAAAACATTCAAGCCGAACGATAACTTAAAGCGCTCACAGATGGCTAAAATTCTTACACTAGGTTTCGACTTAGAAGAGAGTGCATTAGCTGCTAATCGTTTCAAAGATGTAAAACCAACGGATGCGTATGCAGGATATGTAGCTGCTCTACTCGCTCTTGATATTACTACGGGTACAACGCCAACTACATTTGCGCCAAACGGTTTAGTTACAAGAGGACAGATGGCAACATTCGTCGTACGTACAGAAGTAGCGCTTAAAGAAGAAACACCTGAAACGCCTAACCCAGAGCAACCTGAAATACCTAACCCAGAGCAACCAGAAGTACCAGAAACACCTAATCCGGAACAACCAGAAGAGCCAACGCCACCAGTTGGTCCTACTGGAGAGCAGTTATTACAAAACAGTATCCAGACCGAGTTATCAAAAGTTAATACTACATCAGATGCTATTGCGATCTCATTTACAGGTGGTACATTCAATGTAGACATTAAAAAGTCTGAAAGTACTGTAAATGATTTCTCAGTCGTGGCAAAACCAATATTTGATGCGATGAAAAAGAACACAGTCATCAACTCGGCTACAGTTTCCGTCGTGATCGGTGGACAAGAAATTACGTTCACAGAGACAGACATAGATAACAGCCAAGACTTTGACAAGGTGTTAAACAAAGCGTTAGCTAAGGTAGGTCTTCCTGCTGACACAGCATTAGGTATTCTAAAAGGTAGAACAGTTTCACTGAATGTAAAAGGATCGATCGATTCTAAATCATTCAATAGCACATATCAATTTAAGTTCTAATTTAACATACCTTGAGTAACGACCAAAGCCTTCTCGAAATGTTGAGAAGGCTTTTACTATTTTGTTATATGTACACTAGTTTTGTAATCTTCTGCTATCATACACTCTCAAAGTCTGTTAAAATTTCTATAGGATAAACTTATAAAGGAGATTATTATGAAGAAAAAACTTAAAATATTTTTATTGGCAATGCTTGCGTTAGTTGTTGTAGGCGGGGGTTACCTCTTATACATATTCCAATTCAAAGAGTATGAAGTGGCGGATAAAGAAGTGGATGAGATTATAGAGAACCCATATGATATTATATTGCCGAATGGAACTAAGCTTGTACTCGACGGGGAAGAGGCAAGTGACAGCGAGAAAAATGAACAAAGTTCCACTTCCGATAATAAAACCTTAAATAGTCAACAAACAACAAGCGGCCCATCATCCACTGCAACAGGTGATAAAACAACATCCTCTAGCACTGCAGGAGGCGGTACATCTGCTACTGATACAAAACAATCATCTACTAGTCAAGTAGACGGTATAAAACAACCCGCTAAAGAAAACACCGGGAACACAACAGATACAACTATATCTACTGGCGATCAACCGGGTAAAAAAGGTCCTGCCGCTAGCAAACCTTCGTCAGGAAATGCAGGATCCAATCAGCCAGAGAAAAAGGAATCTGTAGCGGCGATCAAACAAAAATATGAACCAACCGTTAACAATTTACAAGGACAAGTTGATGGTAAAATCAACTCGTTGATCAGCCGTGCGAAGAATGAATACAGCACGAAAAAAGCGAATGGGGAAAGTATCGATTACGGGTACTTCTACAATAAATATATGTCTGCAGCCAATAGTCTAGAGGCGCAGACGGATGCAGTATTTAATGGAGTGGTTAGCTCGCTTGAAAAGGATTTGAAGGCCAATGGATATGATAAATCGTATTCACAAAGCATACGCGATGAGTACGCAGCGCAAAAAAAGGCGCGTCGTGATAGCATACTGAGTAAAGCGATGGGTAGGTAAATGGAAAAACGACTAGTCTAAAAGGATTTCCTTTTAGTCCAGTCGTTCTTTTTTTCTGGGACGAAACCATACGGCGATTTGCAATAGGAGCAAGAACGTCAGCGCACCAGACATATCGAGTATGACGTCGCGAATGGTGGCGGTTCGTCCTCCCGTGAAATATTGATGGGTTTCATCAGCGCAGGCAAGTAGTAATGTGAGGATGCTTGCAATCCAGAACCTAGAGAAACGAGATGGCAAGGATAAGAAAATACCAGCCGCAAGCAAACCGAATAATATAAAATGGGCGCTTTTACGTAATAGAAATTCCACGAAGTGATAATACCCGCGTTCTTCTACGGAAATCGTCGTGTTCCAGTAAGGGATGGATAAAGTCGAAAGCGCTGATTCAAACGGTTTGGTAGGTAATAGATTTTGTAATGTAGGAATCAAGGATTGCTGTTCATACGTTTGACTAGAAGATACAAGTAAACTACTGACAATACACAGAATAATTATAAAAACTAAGACTTTTCTCATGTGCGTATTATAGCATAATTAATCAAAAATCCTATTTTTAAATGGGAATTCGATATTTTTCGCTATGCTTATATGCTATACTAGTAGCAAGTTTGCCGAAAAGGAGCAATATTACATTATGGAAGAAACGATCAGTTTACAGGAACTATTCTCCACATTAAGGAAGCGTTTGGGTTTGATTATAGGAACGACAGTAGCTGCAGCTGTACTTGCGGCGATTATAAGCTATTTCTTTTTAACACCTATCTATCAAGCTTCTACACAAATACTAGTCAATCAACAAAAAACGGAGCAACAATCATTTGATTCTCAAGACATTCAAACGAACTTACAACTTATCAATACATACAATGTCATTATTAAAAGTCCGGTCATCTTATCACAAGTCATAGAACAATTGGACCTAGACATAACACCAGCAGCGCTAAATGCTCAGCTTACAGTGAACAGCGAGCAAAATTCGCAAGTCGTCAATGTCACTGTACAAGATCCGGAAGCACATAAAGCGGTCGATATCGTGAATACCACTGCGGAAGTTTTCCAGAAGGAAATCGTCAATTTGATGAAGGTCGATAACGTAAACATTTTATCGCCTGCTTTCTACGCGGAAAATCCGAAACCTGTTAAGCCGAATAAAGAGCTCAATGTTGCGATCGCAGCAGTCATAGGGCTCATGATCGGAGTGGGCATTGCATTTTTACTAGAATACTTGGATACTACAGTGAAAACAGAACAAGATATTGAAGAATTGCTCGGTTTACCGGTGCTTGGGCTAGTCAGTCCAATCTCTGATAAGGAAGTTAACACGGCAACCGATGCGCCAAAGAAAGGGTCAAGTGCACATGTCAAAAAAGCGCATATTTAAAAAGAAGAAACAGCCTAAACAATCCGTTGCGCGTAAACTAGTTACGAAAACGAGTCCGAAATCAGTTGTGTCCGAGCAATTCCGTACGATACGGACGAATATCAACTTCTCCATGCCGGATCATGATCTGAAGTCTATTCTTTTCACGTCGGCAACGCCAGGGGAAGGGAAGTCTACAGCATCAGCCAACACAGCTGTAGTTTTTGCGCAAGAAGGAAAGAAAGTGCTCTTAATTGACGCGGATATGCGAAAACCGACTACGCATTATACATTTTCCCGAATGAATGCGACAGGACTATCCAACTTATTGACTCGTCAATGGGAACTCGAAGATATTATCCAGCAGACTGATACAGAAGGACTCGATCTCATCACCAGTGGACCGATCCCACCCAATCCCGCGGAACTATTAGGATCGAAGACAATGGACGTACTCATAGATAGACTGAAAGAAAAGTATGACATGATCATTTTTGATGCGCCACCGGTTTTATCCGTGACAGATGCGCAGATTTTGTCTAATAAAGCGGAAGGTACGATTCTAGTTCTGAATGCAGGCACTACGGAAAAAGAAAGTGTACTGAAAGCGAAAGAGGCATTGGTCTCTTCTCAAGCAAATATTCTAGGAACGATCTTAAATAACTTCATACTGCAGAAGGATCATTATTACTATCAGTATTATGGAAACGACGAGTGAAAGGGCCTTGTGCCTTTTCACTTTTCTTGAATAAAGCAAAGTGCTAGGAGGACATACATGATTGATATACATAGCCACCTACTGTTCGGTGTGGATGATGGCCCTGACACAATCGAAGGGACCATGCGGATGGTAGAAGAGGCAGCGTCAGAAGGAATTACACATCTAGTCGTTACACCTCATGCTTATAGCCCGCAATACCACGTGCCTGTGCAAGAAGTAGAAAGCCAAGCTCGTATGTTACGGGATATTATTCAGGCGGCAGGCATTGATCTGACTCTATCAGTTGGTCAAGAAGTTCGGCTACATGAACATATTATCGAAAATTTATTGAACAAAGAAATACTCACACTAGCAAACTCTCGTTACTTACTATTGGAGCTACCCACCCACCATGTTCCGACCTACACCATTAAAATCATCCAATCTTTACTAGAAGAAGGCATTGTGCCAATCATTGCACATCCCGAGCGCAATAAAGGGATAGCGGAGAAACCTGAACGACTAGAGCGTCTAGTACGTCACGGTGCGCTTGCACAAGTAACAGCAGGAAGTGTGGCAGGTCACTTCGGGAAAAACATCCAAAAGTTATCTATCCAGCTCATAGAAGCGAACTTGATCCATGCGTACGGTTCGGATGCGCATAACACGGATAACCGCGCATTTTTATTTAACAAAGGATTAGAAGTGCTTGGAAAGAAAGTAGATATGGATACAGTGGATATGTTGCTGCTGAATAATCAACAAATCATCCAAAATAAATTACTCACCATCTACGAACCGGAAGTTCCAGTTACTAGAAAATGGTGGAAATTAATCGGATAGGTTGGTAGTGTTAAAGATATCGATACTTTAAAATAACTATTGAGTAGGTAATAGAAACACAACCTGAAAGGAGGAGCTCCTTTGACTGTACGCAAACGAATGACCATGTTAATCGCAGCCGATTCCATTATCGTCTTATTGTCGATCTATATCGGGTACTTCATGCTTCATCCATTCACTTCGATTATCTTCAATAAAATGTTGCTAGTCAGCGCCATTACCATACAAATTGCGCATCATTTCTTTGCTTGGTATTACGGCCTGTATCGAAAAGCGTGGTCGTACGCATCTATCGGTGAACTGAAGTCCATTGTTAAAGCCGTCACATTCACCATCCTCGCAGTAGTCGTTGTTCAATTCACCCTCACACAGGATGTCTACGTCCGCGCATTGGCCATCACATGGATGTTGCACGTTCTGCTAATAGGTGGATCCCGTCTGTCTTGGCGTCTAGTGAGAGATGTAGTAGTGAGAGATAAAAGCATCGATACGAAACGCACGATGATTCTAGGAGCCGGACAAGCAGGCACGATGATCGCAAGACAAGTACTGGGGAATCCAGAATACGGTATGAAACCTGTCATTTTTGTAGATGACGACAAAATGAAGCAAGGTCTCGATATTTACGGAATGCGCGTCTATAGAGGAACAAAGAACATCCAGCAATTAGTGGATATGCATTACATAGATAAAATCATCATCGCGATTCCTTCGATGGGAAAACAGCAAATGACAGAGTTAATGAAGCGTTGTATCGAAACAGGCGTTAAAACGCAAACGATTCCACGCATCGAAGACTTGATGACAGGGAAAGTATCCGTTAAAGATATGCGTGACGTGAAAATCGAAGACCTACTCGGACGGGATGAAGTACAACTCGATATGCACGCTATTGAAAAGAAGCTGACCGGTAAAACGATCCTCATCACAGGAGCTGGCGGTTCGATTGGTTCGGAAATTTGCAGACAAGTAGTGGAGTTCCGACCGAAGAAGTTGATACTACTCGGTCATGGGGAAAACTCGATCTATACTATAGACATGGAACTGCGTCAAAAAGTTTCAGCAGAAACAGAAATCTGTCCAGTGATCGCAGATGTGCAAGATCGTACGCGCATATTTGACTTAATGAGCGAACTGAAGCCGGATGTGATCTACCATGCGGCAGCACATAAACACGTACCGCTTATGGAAGGCAACCCGATGGAAGCCGTCAAAAATAACATCTTCGGTACAAAAAACGTAGCAGAAGCCGCTAGATTCTTTGGCGTTAAGCACTTCGTTCTCGTATCGACAGACAAAGCAGTCAACCCACCGAACATCATGGGGGCGACGAAGCGCTTCGCTGAAATGATTGTGCAAAATTTAGCAAAAGACAGCGACACGAAATTTGCAGCGGTACGATTCGGAAACGTCTTAGGTTCACGGGGCAGTGTGGTGCCGTTATTCAAGCAACAAATTGCCAAAGGCGGACCCGTCACGATTACCGATCCAGAAATGACCAGATACTTCATGACGATTCCAGAAGCATCACGCCTAGTCATTCAAGCCGGAACGCTTGCGCAAGGCGGCGAAGTGTTTGTTCTCGATATGGGTGAGCCGGTCAAGATTGTCGATTTAGCGAAGAACTTGATCAAGCTGTCTGGATATGAAGAAGATGAAATCGAAATCAACTACTCAGGCATTCGCCCAGGTGAGAAGTTATACGAAGAATTGTTGAATGAAAACGAACGTCAGAGTGAACATGTATTTCCAAAGATTTATATTGGAAAAGCTACACCGATTTCGGAGACGGAGCAGTTGTATGTGTTGGATAAGTTGCCTGGTATGAGTGATGGAGAGTTGAAGGAAACACTTGTTGGGTTGGCGAATCGGAAGTTCGTGGAGGCGCCGAAGGAAAAAACAAGTTCACTATAAATATGAATGGACATAGTAGTTTTCTTAAGGAGTTGTTGAGTATGTTTTTCGTATTTAAAAGAGGTATAGATATAATACTTTCTTCTATAGGATTAATAATTTTATCACCTGTATTCTTGATTATAATTATAGCGATAAAATTAGATTCTAAAGGGCCGGTATTTTTCAAACAAAAACGTGTAGGGATTAATAAATCTCATTTCAATATATTGAAGTTTCGTACAATGAGAATTGATACACCGAAGGACAAACCCACTCATTTATTGGCAGATGCAGATCAGTATATTACTAAGGTGGGAAGTTTTCTTAGAAAAACGTCACTAGATGAACTACCACAGATTTGGAATATACTTGTTGGAGAGATGAGTATTATTGGTCCGAGACCTGCATTGTGGAATCAATATGATTTAGTAGCTGAACGAGATTTGTATGGTGCAAATGATGTCCCACCTGGACTTACTGGATTAGCACAAATCAGTGGGAGAGATGAACTGTCTATAGAAGTTAAAGCGAAATTAGATGGAGAGTATGTAGAAAATATTAATGGATGGATGGACACGAAATGCTTTTTGGGGACTATTATTAGTGTTACAAAACGAGACGGTGTTCTTGAAGGCGGCATTGGAACTACAGCGAGAGAAGAAATCGCTTGTAGTAAGGAGAATGAGGTGAAATGATAAAAATATTAATAACCGGTAAAAATAGCTACGTAGGTACAAGTCTAGAAAGTTGGCTTGAAAAATTTGATGATAATTATTCAATAGAGTCGATCAGTTTAAGAGATGACTCGTGGAAGAGTAAAGATTTTTCTGATTACGATGTTGTGATTCATGTTGCTGGGATAGCGCATATAAAAGAAACGAGTGAAAATGCAGATATTTATTATAGAGTGAACCGTGACTTGGCATACGAGGTTGCACAAAAAGCTAAGTGCGGAAATGTAAAGCAATTTATATTCTTTAGTTCTATGAGTGTTTATGGAATAAACACAGGTATTATAAATAAAGATTCTCTTCCAAAACCCAATAGTAATTACGGAAAGTCTAAGCTAGAGGCAGAAAAATTAATACTACCTATGGCTGATGAGAATTTTAAAATTGCGATCATTCGACCACCAATGATTTATGGAAAGCATTGTAAAGGTAATTATGTGAGATTATCTAGAATTGCCACCCAAACATTAGTATTTCCATATATAGAAAACAAACGTAGTATGATTTATATTGACAATTTATGTGAATTTATTAGAAAAATAATTGAAAATAATAGTGATGGATTGTATTTTCCACAGAATCTGGAATATGTATGTACTTCAGATTTAGTAAAGGAAATTTCGGAAAGACACGAAAAAAAGTTATTCTTGACGAAGATATTTAATCCTGTATTTAAGCTTTGCAACTTAAATATCTTTAAAAAGGTGTTTGGTGATTTATTATATGAAAAGTCAATGTCTAGTCATTTAAATTTTGAGTATACATTAGTTAACTTTAAAGATTCAGTAAAGGCAACGGAGGAGTGAGGATGAAAACAGTTCTGATACTCAGTAATCATCATTTATATACATACAATTTGAGAAAAGAAATAATTCAAAGACTGATCGATTCTAATTATAAGGTAGTAATCGCACTTCCATATGGTGAGAAAGTTGAGCTGCTGAAAGAGATGGGATGCGAATTTATAGATATATTGGTAGATAGAAGAGGAACTAACCCAATATCCGATTTTAAGTTATTTCTATTTTATAGAAAAATAATTAAACAGATTAAACCAGATGTTGTTTTAACATACACAATAAAGCCTAACGTGTACGGTGGCATGGCTTGTAGTATGACAAAAACGCCTTACATTACAAATGTAACGGGATTAGGCACGTCAGTTCAAGATAATGGACTAATGCAAAATGTAGCATTGCAACTCTACAGAATAGGGCTAACACAATCATCTTGTATTTTATTTCAAAATAATACTAATCAAATGTTTTTCCGTGAGAAAAATATAATTAAGGGAGAAACGAAATTGATTCCGGGATCAGGAGTTAATCTAAAATTACATAAATATGAGGAATACCCAGTATTTGATAATGAGATTCGACTTCTTTTTATTGGGCGTATTATGAAAGCGAAAGGTATAGAGGAATTATTAGAAGCCGCAATGATAGTGAAGAGACAACACTCTAATGTTCAATTTGATTTGATAGGTTCTATGGAAGAAGATTACGAACAAGAAATTCAGGAACTCGAAAAGGAAGGTATTGTTAAGTATTATGGACAACAGACTGATGTACATTCCTTTATTAAGAACTCTCATGCCACGGTTCTTCCTTCTTATCATGAGGGCTTAGCTAATGTGCTATTGGAATCGGCATCATCTGGAAGACCAATTTTGGCATCTAAAGTACCGGGGTGTATTGAGACATTTGAGGATGGGATAACCGGCTTTGGATTTGAGGTTAAGAATGTCGACAGCTTAGTTGCTGCAATCAATGAGTTTTTAAATTTGTCTTATCCACAAAAGAAAGAAATGGGTTATAAAGGTAGATTAAAAGTGGAGAAAGAATTTGATAGAGAACTAGTCATAGATACATACCTCAAAGAAATCAATAGAGTTACAAGTGCGAGTAAGGAGAGTTATAAATGAATATGTATGAGAAGGTTAAGAATAAAGAAGAAAAGATTTCATTAGTAGGTCTAGGATATGTGGGAATGCCGATTGCAGTAGCTTTTGCAAAGAAAGTAAATGTGGTTGGATTTGATATTAGCAAAGAGAAGATAGAACTTTATAGAAATGGTATAGATCCAACAAAAGAAGTTGGCGATGCAGTGATCCAAAATACTACTGTAGAATTTTCATCTGATGAGACAAGCCTTAAAAACGCAAAGTTTCATATTGTGGCTGTACCAACACCCGTCAAAGGAGATCGGACGCCAGATTTAACGCCATTGAAATCTGCAAGTACAACACTAGGAAGAAACCTAACAAAAGGCTCAATAGTAGTTTTTGAATCTACTGTATATCCTGGTGTAACAGAAGAAATTTGTGTTCCAATCTTGGAAAGAGAATCGGGTTTAAAGTGTGGACCAGATTTCAAGGTTGGGTATTCACCTGAAAGAATCAATCCAGGTGACAAAGTACATACATTAGAAAATATTATTAAAGTTGTCGCAGGTCAAGATGAAGAAGTATTAGATGTAATAGCAAAGGTATATGAGCTTGTAGTGGACGCAGGGGTATTTAAAGCGGCAAGTATTAAAGTAGCTGAAGCGGCAAAAGTAATTGAAAATTCTCAACGAGATATCAATATTGCATTTATGAATGAGCTTTCTATTATTTTTAACAAACTAGAAATAGATACAAAAGCCGTACTGGAAGCTGCAAGTACAAAGTGGAATTTCCTTAACTTCTCTCCAGGGCTAGTGGGAGGACATTGTATAGGTGTCGATCCATATTATTTAACGTATAAAGCGGAGCAGATGGGATATCATTCCCAAATCATTCTTTCAGGTAGAAAGATAAATGACAATATGGGGAAGTATGTGGCGGAGAACATAGTTAAGAAGATGATCAAAGCTAATAAGCAAATAAACGGTGCAAAAGTTGCTATATTTGGTATCACTTTTAAAGAGAATTGCCCGGATGTTAGAAATACAAAAGTGGTTGATGTAATTAAGGAGCTTCAAGAGTATGGTATTGAAGTCAAGATTGTAGATCCTGTTGCAGATGAAGAAGATTTAATTGCAATGTACGATATTGAGCTTTCCAAATCTGAAGAAGTTGAAGATATGGATGCAGTTATTTTTGCAGTGACGCATGAGGAATTTAAGAGCATTACATTAGAGGATGTTAAACATATGTTTAAAGGGCCTGAAGAGCTTGTATTAGCAGATTTAAAAGGTATTTTTGATAGAGAGCAAGCAAAGAATTCAGGGTTTAATTATTGGGGGCTATAAGAATGGGTTATGAAGATGTGAAATTCCCAAAAGGAAGTAAGTTTTTAGTAACAGGATCGGCAGGATTTATCGGTTCTAATTTAGTGGAAGCTATACTTAAGTTAGGATATCAAGTTAGGGGATTAGATGATTTTTCAACTGGTAAAAAGAAAAATGTAGAAGAGTTTTTAGATGATCCTAATTACGAGTTTATCGAAGGTGATATTCGTAATTTTGAAACATGTATGGAGGCATGTAATGGAGTCGATTATGTTCTAAATCAAGCTGCTTGGGGAAGTGTTCCAAGAAGTATTGAGATGCCTCAGTTTTATGAAGAAGTAAATGTTAAAGGCACTTTAAATATGATGGAAGCTGCTAGACAAAATGGGGTTAAGAAGTTTGTATATGCTTCAAGTTCGTCAGTATATGGAGATGAGCCTAATCTACCTAAGAAAGAGGGGAGAGAAGGAAATGTCTTATCCCCGTATTCTTTAACTAAAAAGGTTAATGAGGAGTATGGTAGGCTTTATAGTGAATTATATGGTCTTGATACGTATGGATTACGCTATTTTAATGTATTTGGTAGAAGGCAAAATCCTGATGGAGCATATGCCGCAGTTATTCCGAAATTTATTAAACAACTACTCGATGATGAACAGCCCAAAATAAATGGTGATGGAAAGCAAAGTCGAGATTTCACTTATATTGAAAATGTTATTGAAGCTAATTTAAAAGCTTGCAACGCTTCTACTGAAGTGGCAGGTGAAGCCTACAATATAGCTTACGGTGGAAGAGAGTTTTTAATTGATATTTACGCAGAATTATCACATGCATTAAAAAAAGACATCCAACCCATTTTTGGACCTGTTAGGCAAGGTGATATTAAGCATAGTAATGCTGATATTACTAAGGCTAGGGAGTTGTTAAAATACAATCCTCAGTGGAATTTCGAACGGGGGATTGTAGAAGCACTTGATTGGTATAAAAAAAACTTAGGGTGATTTTATGACTAGAGGAAGAGATAAATTTAATAGATATAAGTCTATTATCTTAATACTTACAAATGTTTGTAGCATATTTCCAAAGAGCATAAGAATAAAGTTATTTGAATCATTTAGGATGACGCAAGGAAATAAAGGTTTACTCATAAGATATGTCCTATTTAAATCTATATCTGAAAAGTGTGGAGATAATGTTTCGATTCATCCTCAAGTATATATATTCAATGCAAGAGAACTATCTGTTGGAGACAATGTGAGTATACATCCAATGTGTTATATAGATGCAACTGGTCGAATACAAATTGGTAGTGATGTATCAATAGCTCACGGTACTACTATAATGTCTACAAATCATCAATATAGTGATGTGAATTTACCTATTAAAGACCAACCGATAGATCTAATCAATACTCAGATTGATGATGACGTTTGGGTAGGGGCAAAAGTCACGATACTAGCAGGAATCAAGGTGGAAAGTGGAAGTGTTCTTGCAGCTGGAGCGGTTATTACTAAAGATGTGTCAAAACACACTATTGTTGGTGGAGTGCCAGCTATTGAAATAAAAAATAGAGGCGTATAGAATTTTTAGAAGTGCAAGATTAGAATAACTTAATACGTTTAAGTACGGGGGAAGTCCATGAGTAAAATTGTTGTATTAACACCAACTTTCAATAGAGAAAAAGAATTATTTAAGTTATATGATAGTTTGAAGAAACAAAAAAACAAAGAATTTGAATGGTTAATAATAGATGATGGAAGTACCGATTCTACAAGTGATGTTGTAAACTCTTTTATTGATGAAGATATGATCCGAATCAAGTACATTTATCAACCGAATGGTGGAAAAGCTAGAGCTCTAAATAAAGGATTCGAATATTGTGAATCTGCGATTGTTTTCATGGTGGTAGATAGCGATGACTACTTATTAGTGACGGCTATAGAGACATTGTCTGAGTATATAAAAAAATATAAAGGCAATGAAAGTATTGGTGGATTCTTCTTTTACTATCATACTCAGAAAGGTGAAATCTTGAAAACAAGTGGGAAGTTAATATCTAAAGATAAGATATTAACACGTTATCAATATAATAATAAATACAAGCAAAATGATGGTTGTGTGTGTTATTTAGGAAGTGCTGTAAAAAAGTATAGATATCCTGAATTTGATAATGAAAACTATGTAGGACCGACAGTGATTCAATTAGAGATGTCAGATCGATATAAGTTTGTATTTTCACCTAAAATAGTTGGAGTTGCAGAGTATTTAGAAGGTGGATTATCGAAAAGAGGTCGAAAATTACGATTGAAAAACCCATTGGGTATGCTTTACTACTCAAAATTGATAATGAACTCAAAGTCTAAATTAACGGTAAGATTAAAAAACTCATTATTAATATGGCCTTATGCTAAGCTAGCAAAAAAAAACTATGTTGAAATTATAAGATGTTTTAAAATGCCAATTATTTTATCGTTAACTTATTTTCCAGGGAAGTTACTGCATTATACTTGGATTAGAAAATATAACAAGCACCGTTCCCTTTAATATTAAAGTTTAATTTGAAGGATATAGCTTTTGTATATAAATAATGTAGTGATTCTCCTTAAGGAGTTGTAATATGAATAAAAAAAAGGTTAAATTAATATCTTTACAAATGGTTATAGTGTTACTTTTAATCATGATTTTAATGTTAATTCATATCAACATAAATTATGTGACAGAGAACACATTATTTCTAATCTGCTGGATTAGTTTTCTATCATTTGTAATACAAATAAGATTACTTAAAACCATTCTAGGAACATATATAAATCCCGTAGTACTATTCAGCATATTTCTTTATATGTTTTCAAGTGGACAAGTAGTCTTGTATGCTTTTTCTGTAGATATCGGTGACTTTAATATTTTTAATAGACTTGAAAACGATGTTTTATATCATGGAATAGTATACGTGATGCTAGCTTATGCTATTTATCAAGTAGGAGTATTATTGGCAATAGAATCAAAAAATGTCTATATTGAATTTACAACAAAGACACAAAAAGAAGATAACTATCCTGTTTTTCTTTCTGGACTTATATTTTTCACAATAGGATTCTTTCCTTATTTAATTAATATTCTAAATTCCTTAGTTGTTGTTTTAACTTCAGGTTATAGTGCATATTATCGAGATGGTGTTCGTTTAAATAATAGCTTTATTGGTTTGGGATATTACATTTTCACTGGATTAATATTTATTGTTGTCGGTGGTCAAAAAAAGTATAAAAAGTGGGCTGTTTACTTTATTATATTACTTTCTGTTCTTAAGTTAATGTCGGGAGATCGTGGGGATGCAATTGTATTTATTTTCACGGCATATATGTTATATAACTATTTCATTAAAAAAAGCAATCCAAGTATATTAAAGACTACGCTTGTATTAATTTTGTCTATGTCTATTGTCCCTATTATAGGTGCTCTAAGGCACTCAGCTACTAACCAAGCTACCCCTGATATTTGGACAATAATACATGAAAATAATATTGTTATTAGTACGTTTAGCAACTTAGGAGGTACATTCTGGCCTTTAGGAAAAATTATTGAAATCTTCCCTATGTATCATGAATATTTATGGGGTGGAACTTATATGATCTCGATATTACTATTAATTCCCAGCTTCTTGAGGATTGGCTACTTGTCTGAAGTTGATAAGATATATAGTAGTCCTGCTGGATGGTTAATGGAATATCTAAATATGACATATGGACCTGGTTTTACACCATTTGCAGAGTCATATATGAACTTTGGTTGGGTAGGAATTCTTTTCATGGGTGCTTTTGGATTTTTAGTTTCAAAAACACTGTGTATAAAAGTGAAAAATAATAAGGATGTACCACTAATGCTAGGTCTGAGCATATTAAGTTTCATGTTTTTTGCTCTCGCTACAAGAAGTTCATTTAACTACATTATAGCTTATTTTACGAGATACGTTTTAATACCATTTATAATTATTAAATTGATTGAAACTCGGATGAAAAAGAGATAAATATATTGACTTTAAAAACTAGTAATAAGTTCTCTGATTCTTCAACTTTATTTCATAGTTATTTACAAGAATGGAATTGAAAACTGATAATTGTTTTATTTAAGTCTAGTAGACTGTATAATTCTTAAAGCTAATTATCATATAATTTGGCATTCGGTTATGCTATTCAATTGTTTTTAAATAATAAGTACAGGTGTGATATTATGAAAAAAAAAATAATATTTATTATTAGTAATTTAAATATAGGCGGACCTCAAAAAAGTCTATTAGCATTACTTGATAACTTTAACTATGATCTATTTGATGTCACTGTTTATGTGCTTCAAAACGATGGGGAATTAAAGAACTACTACAATAGAAATGTGGAATTTATACAAGTCGACGACTTAGTACTTGCAGCGACTATACCTAGTAATAACATATTAAAAAGTTTTAAGACATTTATTAATGAAAGGAAATTCGGAATGCTCTTTGATTCATTCTTAGCAATATTTAATAATATTATTTTAAGAAAAAACATGAATCAAGAGAGACAAAAATTTTGGAGAAAACACAAGAAGAATTTACCTAAAATCGATCGTGATTTTGATATGGCGTTCGGAATATTAGGCTTATCAACTTATGTGGCTTTAGATTTAGTTAGATCTAAAAAAAAGTATCATTGGATAAGAAGTGATACAAGGATATTAAATAGAGATATTGAAATAGATGGTGAGTATTACCAAAAGATAGATGGTTGTATTTCGGTATCTCATGAATGCGCAAAAATATTTGAAGAAGTATATCCTTTTATGAAAAATAAAGTAAAGGTTTTGTATAACGAAATTCCATTGTCATTCTATAGAACTTTAGACTTTGATAAAAAATTGATGAAAACAGAAAAAAAATGTATTAAAATCATATCAGTGACTAGATTAGATCCATTGAAAGGTATTGAAATGGCTATCGAGGCGTGTAAAATATTACTGAGAAAAGGCTATGATATTAAATGGTTTATTTTAGGTGATGGCAGTCACAGACAAGAAATTGAAAAAGAGATTCTAAATAATGGTATTGAAGATTCTTTCATTTTGCTTGGTTTTCAATTAAATACTCTCTCGTTTATTAATGAAGCTGATATCTTTGTACATCCTTCGAGAACGGAAGGAAAATCTAATGCAGTTGATGAGGCAAAGTTTGTAGCGAAACCGATAGTCGTCACAAATTATGACACAGTTGGCGAGCAAATAGAAAATAACGTTACAGGATTAATATCTGGCATGAGTGGAGAAGAAGTTGCAGAAACAATTGAAAGTATTATAGTAAGTAAAGAATTAAGGGAAAAGCTAATAAATAATTGCGTTTTAAATCAACAACAATCCACAGATATTAATGCATTCTTCGAAACCGAGCTAATTTAAGGAGAAATCGATTAGCATGATATCTAGATTACTTAATAATGATTACTCATTAAATCTAATTAATAAAATTTATACTATATTTACAGGATTAATATCTTCTATATTTCTAACACGCTATCTTGGTATCGTGTACAGAGGTGATTTCGCGTATATCACCCAGGTTGTGCTAATAATTACTATTGTTCTAAATTTAGGTATTCATCAGTCATACTCTTTCTTTTATAGAAAAAACATAACGACTATATTTAATAAATACTTAAATTTATATACAATGCAATTTATTATTCATATATTAATTAGTATTCTACTGGGTTTTATAACGGCTGTAGAAATTATAGAAGCCATTCAATCCATCAATCGTAAATTAACAGCATTTGTCTGTACATCAGGAACAGGTGGTACGGTAACAGGTACAGGTGAATCATT